>CAZEFU010000158.1:0-5008 GCA_964511515.1 uncultured Wenzhouxiangellaceae bacterium | reverse complement strand
AAAACAAGTAGATTGCCAAGCTAAATGCGTATGAACAGTAGCCGCCCATTGCTGCTAGAACATAAGGCCACATGGAGCCAGTACCGATCCAATCTTGGTTAAAAGTCCAATACAGAAACCCAAACCCAAGGCCAAGTGAGACCATTATTGCTAAATAATCACCCTTATCAACTGCCCGGCGCTGTAGGCGAACCACTACCATGCGGTAAACAAATAACAATACCAAAACCACTGGCAGCATCAATAGTATTGTAATTAACATAGAAGTAATTCCTTAAATTAAGGGTCGAATACCCACCGCATCGCGTAATTTTTGCATTAAAGGTGTAGCATATTCGCGTGCCTTTTCAGCACCTATGAGCAATTGATTCTCAATTTCCGCAGGCTTAGATACCAACTCATCGTAACGCTCTCTTGCCTCGCTTAGCTCAGCGTTGATATATTCGAACACTATCTGCTTGGCCTCGCCCCAGGCTATGCCATCCCGATATGCCTGTACCATCTCTGCCTGTTTCTCAGAATTGGCAAAAGCAGAATATATTGTTAATAAGGTTGAATCTTCCGGGTCTTTTGGCTCGCCCGGCTCCAGAGAATTAGTTTTGATTTTCATAATCGCTTTACGCAATTTTTTCTCTGGCAGCCATAGCGGAATTGTATTGTTATAGCTTTTGCTCATCTTGCGACCATCTTGGCCGGGGATCAGCTTGCTTGAATCATCCACCACAGCTTCCGGCAAAACAAAGTGCTCACCATATTGATGATTAAAACGGGCAGCAATATCGCGCGCCATTTCCAGATGCTGCAATTGGTCTTTACCAACTGGTACTTTATGGGCATTAAACATCAAAATATCAGCGGTCATCAGTATCGGGTAATTAAACAGACCCATATTAATCCCGTAATCGGGGTCTTCGCCCGTATTTTGATTTTCCTGTACCGCAGCTTTGTAAGCGTGCGACCTGTTCATCAAACCCTTGGCGGTAGAACAGGTTAGAAACCAGGTTAGCTCTGGAATCTCAGGGATATCTGATTGACGATAAAAAATCGCTTCTGATGTATCCAAGCCCAAAGCCAGCCATGTAGCTGCAATTTCCAGAGTAGACTGGCGCACTCGCTCCGGATCGCCGCATTTAACCATTGAGTGGTAATCGGCCAGAAAATAATAGCTACTGACATCCGGGTTTTTACTGGCGGTAATAGCAGGTTTAATTGCACCAACATAGTTACCCAAATGCGGTGTGCCGCTGGTGGTAATGCCGGTAAGAATGGTTTGTTTGCTCATTGTTTAGCTTCTGATACTGGATATTTGTTTCATTTTACGGGAACATGGAGCAATGCACACGCCAAAATATCCCGACAGCACCAGCATTTCCTCCAATAAGCGGATTATCGCTGTCTATCAGGCGGTTTGCCCAGCCGCTTCTGCTGATAAGCTAGCTACCGCTATTGCTTGGGAGCAAACCGTTGAAGTTGTGCCTGAGGCTGTTCACCATCAACGAGTATTGGATGAATTTGTCGGGCAGGTTGAAGCTGTTAACTATATTGATGGACTAGCAACTATACATATTAGTTATAACCCCGATCTGGTATGTGCTCGGGTAAGCGCATTGTTTAATCTCGCCTACGGCAATGTTTCCATGTATCCGGATGTCCGTCTGCTAGATCTAAAAATTCCACCGGCCTTAGCTGACAAAATCGGCGGTCCACAATTCGGGATTCAGGGTCTTCGTCAACTTAGCAATACAAAAAATCGCCCTTTGCTTGCTACTGCGCTTAAACCTCGCGGTGCTCCACATCAGGCGCTGGCTGATATTGCCGCACAGTTCGCCAGTGCCGGGGGCGATATTATCAAAGACGACCAAAATCTGATTGAAGAGAAGGTCGAGGACTTTACCGATCGGGTCAGCCGTTGCCAGCAGGCAATAACTGAAGCTAACCAACATGGCAATCGGCATTGTCTATATTTTCCACATATTTCTGGTAACTCTGCAGAAATGTCAGCCCAGCTTGAGGTCTGTAAATTACTTGATATTCGCGCCGTTCTTACTTGTCCACTGGTTACTGGTCTGGATCTTGCTAAAGAACTTTGCAGCACATACGGAATGGCGCACATGGGACATCCGGCAATGTCTGGAGCTTTTACTCATGCACACAGACAAGGCATAGATGCCTCAGTATTACTTGGAACTTTGTATCGTCTTGCAGGTGTAGATATCAGCGTATTTCCCGGCAGCGGCGGGCGCTTATCATTGGATGTAGAGGCCACCAGTAGAATTCAACAGCGGCTGGAACAAACTCTAGGTGCCACACGAGCAACAATGTGTTGCCCAGCCGGAGGGAAATCATTGCAAACATTGCCACCTTTGCTGAAACAATTTGGAAAAAACACCTTATATCTGGTCGGTGGAGCACTGCTCGCACATCCCGGGGGAATAGCAGCCGCAACACAAGAATACCGACAACACTTGGATTCTGTGTTATAAAAAGCATATGAGAGACATAGAAAGAAAAGCAGGGAACTCTCACTCTACCCATTTGGGTAGGTTGTTGCGTATGCGCATTTATCAAAAATTGATGATGGCGTGCATAATATTGCCTGCGAGCCTGTTTGCCAACCAAGCCCAACCAGCAGAAGATACCAGCACCGAAACCAATATCGACATCCACAAGATTGAACTAGAAAGTGATGAGATTTACCACGATTCAGAGGCAGATTGCATTCCCGATATTCCTATCGGTGAAGACATAACCGCAAGGCTGGATGACTGGCAAGCATCTTTGCATTCTGGTGTTTGCCTTGCTACTCGCTGGTTTGACCAACTTTTTGGGCGGGCAATTCCGTTTGATGAGAGCGAAGTTTATGGACGCATAAGCCTTGGCACACAATACACAGAATATGATGGAATGAAGTTTCTGGGCCGCTTGCGCTTACATGCTCCACTAAATAATTTAAGTGAACGCTTCAACGCCTTTGTTGGCCGGGTTGACGAGGATGCTTACTTACAAGATTCCAAACCCACCTTCCCAGGCGTTTTTCAGGATGGAATTTTGGGGGAAGATGCCAGCTGGTTACTCGGCTTGGGTTACCGACAAAATAAGTACAAAAAACGCGGCTTTTCTTATTCCGTCGGAGTAAAACTACCCTTGGATGTTTACGCAAGAGTTCGTTATCACTGGGATCATGAATTCAATGCTAAAAATTCCACCCGCTTCCGGCAGTCGTTTTTCTGGCGCTCAGATCGGGGCTTTGGGACCACCGGCAGGTTCAATTTCTTTCACTTCAGAAAACCAAATTCCATGCTGCGCTGGGAAAGCATTCTTACCGTTGCCGAAGATTTAGAGGGCGTTAAATGGTTCAGCGGGCTTACCCTTTATCAAAATTTAAAAGGTGTTCACGGGCTTTCAGTATTGAGCTTTATAACAGGCGAGACCGGGGCTGAGGTAGGATTGCAAGAATATGGTTTACGAGTTACTTGGCGACGATCAATAGCCAGAAAATGGTTGTTTTTGGAGATCGGCCCAAGCGTAACCTGGCCACGAGAGACTCTAGCCGATAAGCGCGAGACCTCATTTGGTTTCGGAGCATTACTGGAAGTGCAGTTTGGTGATTTTAAATATTGAGGCGTACGACTAAACCTTCGATTTTTTGGCTACATTGTCGCGAACATAGTTTGGGATTAGTGTTGTTGGAGGGTGAGTACTAGCTGTAACGGCTAGCTCGAGGATTGCGCGAGCCTGTGGCCAGCAGTCGGTTATCACCTCGGCTGGTTGGCTGGAAAAGCGCTCTGCGTATTCGGAAAAACCGTTACCCAGTGCTATCCAGTTATCATCTTGGGGAAATAATACCTGCTCGGGCGGGCACACGCTTTCCGTTGCGGTCAACGCCATCAATCCATTCTCACCCCGCTGGCAATATGCGCTATAGACTTCGCCCATTCGTGCATCCATACACACCAAGGCTGTATTATTGGCTGCGGGAGTGGCTGCTTGGGCCACCGCAAGTAATGAGGAAACTGCAATTACTGGCAATCCTGCACCCAATGCCAATCCCTGCACCGCACCCAGGCCAATTCTGAGCGAAGTAAAACTACCCGGCCCATTGCCACAGGCGATTGCATCGACCTCACTTAATTCCAGGCCACATTCAGCCAAGACCTGATCGCAAAGCTTGAAGATCATTTCTGCATGCTGGCGCGGGGTGGTTTCATGCCGTTCTGCAATATTATCCCCATTGCAGGCAGCGACCGAGAGGATTGCAGAGGAGGTATCAATTGCCAGCAGTTTCATGCTCTTTCTCACTTTTCTTTAACGGGGTTTGATTGCTGCTTATATGTTCAATGAAAGCTAATACTTTTGCCAATGTTCGGGTACGGGAAAAACGCGGCAAGGAATCAATAAAGGTCTTGCCATAGCCTTTTTCTAATAACCTGGGATCACCTAAAATCAATACGCCCTGATCTCGCACATCCCGAATCAGCCTGCCTGCGCCCTGTTTTAGGGCTATAACTGCGGCCGGTAATTGCAGGGTAAAGAAAGGATTATCGCCCTGATTTCTTACAATTGCAGCTTTGGCTTCAAGAATTGGGTCATCTGGCGGGGCAAATGGTAATTTATCAATCATTACCAGTGATAAAGCAGGACCAATAACATCAACACCTTCCCAAAAGCTGGCCGCACCAAGTAAGACTCCATTGCCTGCTTCTCTAAATTCTTCCAATAAGGTGGTTCGCGCTGCCCTGCCCTGTACAAATAATGGTAGTTCGCACCGGTCTTCTAACCAGTCGGCCGCAATATTCAGGGCGCGGTGCGATGAAAAGAGTAAAAATGCGCGTCCTCCATTGGCTTCCACCACAGGCCAAATCGCACTCATTAAAGTAGTGGTATAGTCAGGATGATTTGGGTTGGGCAGGCCGGCAGGGGAATATAACAGTGCGTTCCTACGATAATCAAAACCGCCTTCGGCAATAAAAGTGTGCGCGTCTTGCATGCCAGTTTCGCGTTGGAAATG
>CAZEFU010000157.1:0-5021 GCA_964511515.1 uncultured Wenzhouxiangellaceae bacterium | reverse complement strand
CAGGAGACGACTTTTTCCAAATTAATCAACACGGATCAGTCCCGGCTTTACAGTTAGATAATAATGAAGTTCTCACAGAGGGCACTGTAATAATGCAATATTTGGCAGACCAGTTTCCTGAGACTGATCTTGCTCCTGCTAATGGCACTTTCGAGAGAGTTCGCTTGCAAGAACTGCTGAGCTATTTGACATCTGAGTTACATAAATTATTTTCCCCACTATTTGCTGGTGGTACTGATATAGAAAAGGAAAAGGCTATTGTTAAAATTGAAAGTAAGCTAGGTTATTTCAACACTGTACTTGCTGATAAACCATATTTAACCGGGCAGAAATTCACTATTGCTGATACCTATCTATTTGTGTTGGCAAGCTGGACTAAACCTACAGGCATTGGTCTGGATAAGTGGCCAAATATTGTTGAATATTCAGAGCGTATCGCAGCGCGTGAAAGCGTGCAAAAAGCGATGAAAGCTGAAGGTTTGCTAGATTAAGGGAGCATATAATTTCATTAGTGCCGTGATTGGAAAAAAAGCAACTAGGCAAATACGCCTGGTTGTTTGAATACTCACGCTATTAATTCAAGCAGAATAAGATTACCCAGGATTTTTCCCTTGCCAGTGTTAATTCGGTAATTAGAAGCAACATGCCGGTTGACCTAATTGATGTGGCGCACTTAGCAACGAGTTCTGGAGGTGATGGATAATAAACTACAACATTGGATGTCCCTACCTCCATTCACCCACATTTATCATTTATTAGATAAATATCTGATTATAAGTAACACTAATTTTGCTTTGGTTTTCAGGAAACAAATCAACCATAAAGAAATGGTCTATAATTTTTTCGAAAAATTCCTTGCCCTGCGGCCTTACTCTATCTTTTATAAAACCAACTTCGGGTAATTTTGTGACACCCTGTGATGCCATTTTTTTCGATAATAACTCGACTGCTTCTAGAGTAGATTCTTCATTGCAATAATCATGTATATATTTGAGGTACCCTTTCACAAAAAACCACTCGCTTGTTAGGAGTTTCAAAGTTTGCTGGTTTTTAGTTTCTAGCGACAGCATCAAATTAGAACCATTTTTCCCTTGATATAAATGACTATAGAAACTAGTTAAGCTTTCAATTATCTCGTCAGGGTAAACATTCGTTTCAGGCCCGACTATTCCCCAGAAGGGCGCTCTATCTAACAAAGAAATAGCACTGCTTGCATATGCTCCAAAACATGTAGACATTACCACTAGTAAATTGCACCTTGTTGCTAGGTTTAGTTTTCTCAAGCTCTCTTCCAACTCATACCAAGTAATAAATTCACCAGAACTCAAGACCATACTAAGTTTATCCTCACTACCGTGAGCCTCGATCTGTAAAATCGGAATCTCGGAAAAATCATGTGCATTTTTTGTAAGTAGGGTTAAGTGGTTCTCAAATTCTAAACGTGTTGAGACCGTATTTAGCTCTAATTTCAGACCTTTTGCGTGAAAGGCCTCAAGCAGATTAAGGTGATCATAAAGCTCTTGACCTGTCTTTTTATCCTCTGGAGTGAGGGATTCAATAATAGAGATCTTGCTAAACTTAAAGTTACTCATAAGTTTCTAAAGATCTAGGAAAGCCACTTGCATGTTTGGTGTGCCCGGTGAAACCGGCTTTTCGACAGGTTGGATTTAACGGCTTACTATTAGACACCATTACCTCCAGTTGACTCTAAAGCATCACGGCAAAATTGTACTAGATTCATATATGAATCTATTCCTCCTAGGTCACTTGCAGAGACTGCTTTGCCATCCAATGCTTCCAAAGCTATTTGTATAACCCGGCCACTGACTAGTGTAATTTTAGTATTATTTCTATACTTGGCCTTGATATTCCAAACCGGAATAACAGGTGAATGAGCGAAAGCGCACCTAATCATATAGACTAATCGCCTGGCCTTTCCGATTTCGCTTTTATCTTCTGGAATCTTTCTTCCGAAAACTGAATTTAAAGCATCATCGACTACCATGGCACTCATTCCAAGCGCAATAACTTGGAGATTTTGAGCGTCCTCGAGTAATGCTTCTTTAGAAAGATTATCTTTAGGGCGAACATGTTGTTCCCCACCGGAATCCAGTACATATCCCTTTCTGAAAGCTTTGAGTGGAATCTCTCCCGTTCTTATCGCTCCGTGTACACGAATCGCAAGATCCAGAGCGTGCATAGCAGCATCAATTTTATATTTGCCTTTCATTATTAATACCTATCTATTTATCCTTGAGTGATTATCCATATCTTAGATTTAAAAGGTAACAGTTGTATAGCTGATTTTGCTACTGCAGTGTAAATTGGGGAGTTACACTGAATTCTAAATTTAATAGTCTCTGGTATTCTTGTTTAGTTATTGCTTGTATCTAAAAACACACCAATTAAACAGCTGACTATTGCCTGCTGGAGTTGGGTGGTCTTCCTCGGTGTGGTTCAGTAGCAAGAATTGCTCTCCTAATTCAGCTTGTAAAGAATCGGCATTGTATTGAACTATGGGCAGACCACTGCATTTTTCTGGGTCACCGATGGCGAAGGTTGCCATGATTAGAATGCCATTTTCTTGTAATGCGGATGCTAGGGCTTGCTTATAGGCGCGGCGATCTTCAGCTTCTGTAAGGAAATGAAATACTGCGCGGTCGTGCCAAAGAGCGTATTTTTGTTGTGCTTGCCAGTTGGTTATGTCGGCAGTGATCCAGTTAACGGTATCGGCATTGCTGCCCAGCCGGGCACGGCTTTCTGCCAGTGAGTGCTCGGAAAGATCCAATAATGTGATGTTGTTGTAACCATCTTCTAACAGGTGATCGGTAAGGGTAGATGCGCCGGCACCTATATCTATCAAAGCCTGATCTGGGTCGCAATACTGGTGTATCCATTGCAGAGATTGTGCTGGCCGGGGTTGGTACCAAGTTAGTTTATCGGCATCAGTTCCAGAATAGCGGTTTTCCCAATGTTGCTTTTTATCCATCTGTTGCTTGTCTTTGTAAGCTGCTAGCAGCAAGTACCTGCGGCCACGGGAACATAGGGCCAGGGTCGACTTTGCGGGCTACCATTATCTCATGGTTATCACTGGCTTGGACCTCTGTCTGGTCGAGGTCTTCGTGCCCGGCAATATATTTTAGATTTGGGTATTGCGCAGCTAGCTTGTTTAATAAGGCCGATAGCGCTGTGATTTGAGCTGCTGGGTATTCTTCTGTGGGAACCTGACTGCGGCTATCTAACCAGTCCGGATAACGGCCACGGTTGACTAGCTCTATGCCAATACTGTTTTCATTGCCACCAGCTACATGGTGGGCAATGCGTAATGGGTCTATCCATTGTTCTATTTGCCCATCGCGATCTATATAAAAATGCCCAGAGTTACCAGTGCGACTTTGTGAATAATGAATTTTCTCGCCGTATACGCGCGCAGTTGCCAGGTCAGGTATTTCGGTGCAGTGAATTACTACCAGCTCAATGCTCTCAGCAGCACGCGCCTTCAAGCGCTCTTGGTAGGACAGCGCTTTAATAGTAATTTCTGCATTTGCCATGCTCGATCCCAGTACTAATAGAAAGAAAATACTCGCCTTATTGACCATAAGGGCAAGGGCCCGCGCTATCATCGTGTTCAATATGGCGCAGGTAGTCTGCATTTGAAACCGATATAGTTTCTTTTTGTTTATGGCAGACCAATACTTGGCCCAAGCGGCGCTCGGGGGTTTTACCCGCTGTTGCACAGGCGTTGAGTAGTATAAGGGCGATGATAAGCAGAAACGAGCGGCTGATAATACTCATTCTAACCCTGCTCCAGTAGATTGCGCAGATCAATAATGGCAGCATTCGCTCTGGCTATATAGTTAGCCATGACCAATGAATGATTGGAGAAAAACCCAAATGGGCTGCCGTTTAATACCATTGGGCTGGAAAGATCTTCTTGTGTGGCTTCCAGTTCACGAATAATTTGTCTGAAACTGGTGAGTGCATTTTTCTTCCGCAGCACATCGTGAAAATCCACCTCCATTGCACGCATAAAATGAATTAAGGCCCAAGTGGTACCGCGGGCTTCATAGAACACATCGTCAATTTCCAGCCATGGGGTTTTAACACTTACATCTTGAGCCGATGTAGTTGATTGGGTCGCAACTGAATCACCGCTCAGATCGGTGTTAATGCGAACTTGACCAACACTGGCTGAAAGCCGCTGAGAAACACTGCCCAGGCGTTTTTCAACATAACTTAACCAGTCGCGTAAATTATCAGCGCGGGCGTAGAACTGGGCGTTTTGTTCAGTAGGGTCGGCAAGTCGATCTAGGTAGCTTTGCATGGCTTTTAAAGCCTTGGCATATTCTTTTTCAGTTCGCGGCAGCACCCATGAAGCATGGTCAAAATGCAGGCTGGAATCTAATGTTGCTAGGTCTTTATCTTCGGTAGATTGGGTTTGTGAGCGCGAAATATCATTGCGTAAAGAACGGCCTAAATCGCGCATTTGCGTAAGTACGCCAAATTCCCAGTTGGGCACATTGTCTAAAAACACCCAGGGCGGCAAGATGTCATTACTGTAATATCCGCCGCGCTTGTTCAGTAGCACATCGCCAACTTTGAGCATGGTCGCCCCCGTGGTATAGCCAACTACAGACTTTTGTTGTGGCTGTAGGTGGCTTTTAGCATTGGCGCGCACGTCGAACAAATCCGGTTCGTGATCCAGATAAAGAATAAGCACTAGCAGTAAGATTAGAAATAACAACAGGGGAAGGCCCCATTTAAGCCAGCGTGACATCGTATAACTCCAATTTAATAGATCTATACGATACCAGATTGAGACCTTGTTGGTAGTGGAAGAAGTACTGCTATGTATCTATATTCAGCGGTTGAATAGCGCTTCTCAGGAATGGGGTGACTGCATTAGCGGCCTCGTCAGACCCAGCTATTATGGCAATAGAGCCTTTCTCAAGCGGTACTATATGGGCGCGTTGACCATCAATACTAAATTGTTGCATGCCTTCACTAACAGTTGCGGGCAT
>CAZEFU010000156.1:0-5041 GCA_964511515.1 uncultured Wenzhouxiangellaceae bacterium | reverse complement strand
TTGCTTCGGTACAAGTTGCCCAGCGTTCACTCAATTATGGCTTGGTAGGCCCAATCAAGGAAATGCTGTTCACCGTAGTTGATCGAGCTACCAAATATAAATCCAAGAATTTTATCGATACCGTTATCTATCGAGGCAGTGATGTTGCCGCCAGCTGGATATTCAAGGGATTAACCGTGCTCGGTTTGAGCCTAAGCCAAATTGCCCTGGTATTTTTACCTGTATTAGCAATCTGGGGATATGTGAGCTGGCAACTCGGCACACTGTATACACAAAAAGCCCGACAACGATTGGAGCAAACGGCAAACCGGGGTCAGAGTAAAGTGCCAGAGTAAAACCAAGAACCAAAGTAGTCACTGCCTTCTTGTACTATTTTACTCTGACCCCACCAGTCAACCCCACCAGTACCACCAGTCTAATGAGCTTGTGCCACAGTTGAGTTTTTATATAGGGGCTAGAATGAATGCAACAACCTTGTTGCTTTACAGCTTAGAGGCTGCTGCTGTCATTTATCACTTTTTCAAGAATTCTTAAATCTTTTGGGATTACCGATACCTGCAAGCCTACCGGTCTAAATGCTTTTTGTAAGAAGGCCTCGGTATAGTTGCCCTTGTCATTTTCTATCTCAGATAGTGCTTTGCGGCCAATACCTACCATGCTGGCATAGTCGGCTTGGCTAACTGAAAAGAGATTTAACCTTAGTTGTTTTAGTGCGGCTCCCTTGGTGAGTTTCCCAGATATAAGTTGTTTACTAACACCCACAAGAAGAGCCTTACGCTCATCTATACTGAGATTGGTTCCTTTGCTTGCAAGCGGTTGTCGGCCAGCAGTATTTAAGTGTTTTGTGGTTTTCATAACAGACCCCATCGACTCAATTTACTATCGAGATAAGCAAATCCTATAGTCCTGAAATTGGTAATTGATTCTGGTACGCCCCTTTGTTCCAGACGACCTTTAAGTCCGGTTAATTTGCTCGCAGTTTGTGCTAATGCGGCAAGTAATTTATCTGGCTCAACCCAGGCTTCAAGGCTTTCAGCAATTTTCGGGAAATTGTAGTTGCCACCTAGCTCCATATCGATACCCCAGGTGAAAGTTCGGGTGACTTGTTCTGGGTCGGCTTTCATAGGCGCAAAATCATATATGGGTGCCAGTGTAAGCAGATTGTTTTTTTTGAGAAACGAAGTGTTTCTGCCATGGTTGTCTGAGTTGCCAAAGGCGATATTTAACAGGTCTCTGCGTACCCACTCGATTACAAATTGGGCAACCCCATCGGGTTCATCAAGTAAGGTTTTGGTGTCTCCAAAATACTCTTGACCCTGTATTTTATGAATTAGCCTCTTGAGCACATCTGTATGTCTTAATGGCTTTGCTGGAGGCTCATCGAGTATGGAATAAACTGACTCCATGCCGCAGTGGTGCAGGTGATTATTTTCTATATACACATCAAAACGCGGCAGCCATAAAGATGGCACCCGCATACCTTCAATGAGGCGCATTTTATCTATTGGTATAGTATTAAAACCCAGTTGTTCAAGTTCGTGATAAAA
This sequence comes from uncultured Wenzhouxiangellaceae bacterium, assembly GCA_964511515.1. Lineage (GTDB taxonomy): Bacteria > Pseudomonadota > Gammaproteobacteria > Xanthomonadales > SZUA-36 > SZUA-51. The sequence continues at coordinate 3,494 of CAZEFU010000156.1, read as the reverse complement.
GGAATATTCTGCCCTTAATATATCTTTATCAATTTCACTTCTGTTACGTGGAAATTTCACCAAATAATGGGTGTCCAGGTTCTCAGTTTGATCTTGGAATGTATCAATCCACACTTCATCCTCAAGATTGCAGCGCAACAATATTTTCGGTGCGGCACCACCAGCCCCAGTTGCTCCGCCGGATACTGCTCCGTTTTCAGTAGCGTATTCAAGAAAATCACTATCCCGGTCTGCAACTTGTTGCTTGCCGAACTTAACAGCAATCGTATCCGGGGTTTTTGCAGGCACAGCTTCTTTGATACGCAGATTCCCAATCGGTGCAATTGTGCCGTGTTTTAGCAGTTCAAGATCCTGTTTAGCTTTATTCTGATCTGCAATCCCCAGATGGCTTACCCAATAATCACGACTTGCCCCAGATGGCATGATGTCATCCAGGAACCGCAGCCAGCTGCCGTGATCGTAACCAATTGCATCTACAGGATAGGAAAAACCAACTGCTGTTTCTGCTCTTTGGTTATAATATTCTCGGCAATGTGTAATTGCATAATTGAGTGAGCAGTGGATGCTATGGCTTTGTTCGGGCTCTTCAATCTCTAGGTCTGCTGCATCAACCCATTGACCATGGCAATAAATTTGTAGTATTAATTTCTCAGGCATTAATGTGTCACATATTACTCATTAATAACAAGAATAGCCTATATATGGGTTATATACAACCCATTAAATGCTTTAAAACCCTATTAATGGGTTGTATATAACACAAATATAGATAGAGTACTGGGTGGTTCGTTATTTCGGGCACAGCGAAACTGAAGTTCGGATTGGTGCCGCTGGGTTGTTACAGAAATACTTATCTTCCCACTCAATATACTCTACAAACTGTTCAGGTTACGGAATCTGGGTTTGCAGTCAGCAAAGGAGTATCATGCACAGATGAAGAATAATAAAAAGTCAGGAATAAATATGCAGCAGCGCAGGCGCACAAAAATAATCGCAACAGTTGGCCCGGCTTGTGAGTCGGTGGAAGCACTTGGTGAGTTGATTACTGCAGGTGTGGATGTTTTCAGAATAAACCTTTCTCATGGTACTTCTGATGAACAACGTCAACGTGCTATTAATATTCGTGCAGCCGCCAGCAGTAGCGGCAAAGAAGTTGCTTTACTGGCAGATTTGCGCGGGCCAAAAATTAGAATTGAAAAGTTTGCAACTGGTAAAGTTGTGCTAGAGAGCGGTGCAAAATTTAGCCTGGATGCAGGTCACCCGGATGTAATTGGCGATGAAACCCAAGTTGGGGTTAGCTATGCAAACCTGCCAGATGATGTCAGTCGCGACGATATGTTGCTGCTTGATGATGGCTTAATCACCATGCGAGTTGTATCTATAGAAGACCGGGTGGTGGTTTGTGAAGTTGTCAATGGCGGCATTTTAAGAGATCGCAAAGGTATGAATCTTGCGGGTGGCGGGCTTTCGGTTCCGGGCCTGGTGGCTGAGGATATTGCCGATATACCATTGGCTGCAGAAATGGGTGTGGATTACCTGGCCGTATCGTTCCCCCGTAACGCAGAGGATATGAACAAGGCGCGTAAGTTATTACGCGAAGCTGGCAGCAACGCCTCTGTGGTTTCGAAAATTGAACGCGTAGAAGCAATTGAGAACCTAGAATCAATAATTGACGCATCAGAAGCTGTATTGGTAGCGCGCGGCGATCTGGGCGTTGAGATTGGTGATGCTGAATTGCCGGGTTTGCAGAAAAAAATCATCCAGATGTCGCTGAATCAAAATCAGGTGGTTATCACCGCCACCCAAATGCTGCAATCTATGATTGATAATCCAGTGCCTACCCGGGCCGAAGTTCTGGATATTGCCAATGCGGTAATTGATGGTAGTGATGCAGTGATGTTGTCGGCAGAAACCGCTGTTGGGCAGTATCCGGTTAAAGCGGTCGAAGCTATGCACCGCGTTTGTTTGGGTGCAGAACGGCATGTAGCTTCCTTTGCCTCACACGACAAACTTAATGTGCGTTTTGAACGCATTGATCAAGCAATTGCCATGGCGGTGATGTTTACTGTGCAGAATGTCTCGGTTCAGGCGATTGTTTCTTTAACTGAATCTGGCTCCACGGCGCAGTGGTTATCCAGGGTTAGTAACTCGGTGCCAATTTTTGCATTATCGCCAAATGCGCAAAGCCGTCGCAAGATGGCGATGTTTAAAAATGTTTACCCAATTGATCATAACTGGCCGGAAGGCTTCAATAATTCACAAGTAGCCCAAGATGCGATTCAGCGGTTATTTGAAGAAGGTGTTTTGGAGGCTGGGCAACGAGTTATCTTCACAATGGGCGAGCAATTGGGTATGCAAGGTGGCACTAACACCATGCGCTTATTGAAAGTTGGTACGCAAGGCGCGCCTGAGTATCACCCTGAATTGGACTATAGATAGATTCCTGCATAGATAATTTCTGCATAAACACCTAAAATAACCTATTACCCGGGTTGAACGGGGCTCTCTGCTGCAGAGGCGCTCAAAGCAATCCATCAAAACTTATCGGAGATATTGCTATGGATGTTACCTCACTTGTATCTACTGCCCAGGCTATGGTTGCCGATGGCAAAGGAATTCTTGCCATTGATGAAAGCCACGGCACAATAAAAAAACGCTTTGATTCTATTGGAGTTGAGTGTACAGAAGAAACCCGGCGCGACTATCGCGGCATGTTGCTCTCAACACCTGAATTGGGTGAGCACATTTCCGGAGCAATCTTGTTTGATGAAACCCTGCGGCAGTCAGATGCCAATGGTAAATCTTTTGTTGAAATTATGAATGAAGCTGGGATTATTCCTGGAATTAAAGTAGACACCGGTGCGCACCCATTAGCTAATCACCCTGGTGAGTTAGTTACTGAAGGCCTGGACGGATTACGTGCCCGCTTGAAAGAATATGCCAGCCTTGGTGCTCGCTTTGCCAAATGGCGTGCTGTTATTAGTATTAGCGAATCTACTCCATCAGATGCCGCTATTAATGCTAACTGCCATGCACTGGCACGTTATGCCGGCTTATGTCAGGAAGCTGGTCTAGTACCAATGGTAGAGCCTGAGGTATTAATTACTGGTGATCATTCACTAGAAGATTGTTACGAAGTAACCGTACTGGTATTGCGTCGCCTGTTTGCCCAGCTATATGACCAAAATGTACTTCTGGAAGCCACCATTCTTAAAGCTAGCATGGTTATTTCTGGCGATAAAGCTACTGATCGTGCGGGCTATGAGGAAGTTGCAGAAGCTACAGTTGATTGCCTGCTACAGGCAACACCAGCATCACTTGCCGGTGTGGTATTTCTTTCTGGTGGTCAGGGCGATGAAGAAGCAACCGTACATTTAGATGCAATGAATAAATTGGGTGTATTCCCATGGCCACTGAGTTTCTCTTATGGTCGTGCTTTACAGCAAGCAACACTAGCGGAGTGGGGCAAAGATACTGCTGCCAATATTAGTAGC
>CAZEFU010000155.1:0-5080 GCA_964511515.1 uncultured Wenzhouxiangellaceae bacterium | reverse complement strand
ATTTTTAACATACCTACTTTATACGCCAGGGCTTGTCCGGGCATTACTAGATAACGCTCAATTTCGGCAACTACATCGGTTTTAGGCATTCCAGTTTTTTCCAACATATAACGAATTGCCCGCTCCCGCGACCAGCGTTTTTTGTGCAAGCCGGTATCTACAACCAGGCGCACGGCACGAAACATTTCTGCTTGCAGCCTGCCCAAGTTATTCAGCGAGTCTTCTAACATTCCCATTTCATAAGCAAGCTGCTCGGAATATAAGGCCCAGCCTTCAGAAAAAGCAGTAAAGGGCAGGAAATTACGGAACATCGGAACCCCTTTAATTTCCATAGCAATGGCAATCTGTAAATGATGTCCGGGCAGGCCTTCATGATACGCAAGAGTGGGCATACTCCATTTGCTTATAGTTGAAATATCACGCAAATTGGCATAAAAGATTCCTGGCATGGAACCATCCATAGTTGGTGCAGTGTAATATGCACCAGGGGCTGTATCTTGTTTGAATTCAGGAATTCTTTCTACGATAACCGGAGCCTTCGGCAAAGTTCCAAACCAGTCAGGAAGCTTGACGCTGATCTCATCAATCATTTCCTGGTAATCCTGCAGAACCTGATCTCCAGCATTCTCACTTAACTGATACAAATAGCGGGGATCCTGTGCTAACACCTCGATGCGCTCGCCAATACTGCCTTGGCAAAGTTCTGCGGCGCATAATATTTGATCCATTTGGGCTTCAATGCGCTTGACCTCTCTGCGCCCGATTTTATGAATCCTATTGGCTGTCATAGCGGTGGTGGTATTTGATCGCACCTGGAATGCATAATATGCATCGCCATCGGGCAATGACCAAACACCATTATTCTGGGTGGCTTTAGGTCGCAACGCTCTGAAATACTTTATTAAACTGCGATAAGCTGGAATCACACTAATGCCAATTGCTTTCTCAGCACGTAAAATCAGCGATTTGCGTACATCGGCATCAAGATCTGTGAGCTTGTTTACTTTCTCAGCAAAAGCGCTGTAGAGAATATTCTCAGTATGTGGCTGGTCGATAAAGCTCTGCATTTCTTTAATTACTTTCTGAACAACAAATTTAGGTGGAATAATGCCTTTTTCTTCGCGTAACTCAAGCCCCTGAATAACTCCTGCAAACTTTTCATCAAATTGGTTTAGTCTGGAAATATAATCTTCGGCCTCGCGCTGGGAATTAACTTGATGCTGAGTTGCCATAAAAGTTGGCAGATTACTTTGCACCCCAAATAACTGATTGACTGGGTAGTTGTGATACATATACTGCTCACCAGCCACCATATCTTCAAGAAACCAGCTTAGTACTGCATAAGATAGTTTTTCTTCACCCTTCAGATTACCTGAGTCGTAAGCACGCAGTTGCTCGAGGTTGCGTCTAGTGATTGCAGCATCTTCCAGCGCGCGTGCTGGAGTGGAAATTGAAAGCTCATCATTTTTATAATGCAAACCCATTGGCTCTAACAGACGCAGGCTGGAAAGCATTTCCGGGTTCCTGAACATAAACTCAATAAAAACCTTGTTGTAAAACAGATTCAAACTGATTGGTCTGAAATAGACCGTATGCAGAACTAAAACCCCTGCCAGCAAAACCACACCGGCAAGACTAAAACCCACCCACTTAAAAAACTTCTTCATTATCCCTAATCCCTGCATAGAAACGCGACTATAGCACAAGTTCTTGACGCACCTGATGAATCAAAAAAAGGCTTATCACCAGTAAGGTGACTGCGCATTTTTAAACTCACCATGCACGCCAATATCTCGCACTCTATTTCGCACTTCTATGCAGGGACTAGGGATGCTTCCCGCGCTTTACCCAAGAATCACGCAAACTAACAGTACGATTTAGTACTGGCTTGTCGCTACTGGAATCTTTAGAATCAAAGCAAAAATAGCCTACTCGTTCAAACTGAAAATTATCACCACCCTCAAACACTGATGGTTCAACAATTGCTTCCACTTTACTCAAGCAATCGGGATTAATAAATTCACGAAAATCTCGCTGCTTATCAGCCAGCGGGTTTTCCACATTAAATAAGCGATCATATAAACGCACTTCTGTGGGTACACCATGTTCTACAGAGACCCAGTGGATGGTGCCTTTGACCCTACGACTAGACTCGGGCATACCACTGCGGGTTTGCGCATCGAGTTCGCAATGGACTTCTATTACTTCACCCTTATCATCTTTAATAAGGTCAACAAACTTGATAATAAAAGCATTGCGCAAACGCACTTCACCGCCTGGCTTCAGACGGAAGTACTTGCGTACCGGTTCTTCCATAAAATCGCCACGTTCGATATATATTTCCCGTGTAATTGGCACCTTACGCTTACCCATTGATTCGTTCTGGGGGTGACAGGCAGCCTCAAACCATTCAGTCTCGCCTTCCGGGAAGTTCAACAGCACTACTTTTAAAGGATCCAGCACACCCATAGCTCGGGGGGCGCTAGTATTGAGTTCGTTGCGAACCTCATTTTCCAAAACACCTAATGGAATTATGGATTCTGATTTAGTCACCCCAATTAGCTCGGCAAAACCCCGGATCGCCTTGGGCGGATAGCCACGCCGGCGCATTGCTGCCAATGTTGGCATACGCGGATCGTCCCAACCATCTACCAGACCATCATCAACCAGCATTTTCAGGCGACGCTTGCTCATAACTGTATAGTCGAGATTGAGTCGGGCGAACTCAATTTGTTGGGGATGGGCAGCAATAGAAATATTATCTAGCACCCAATCATACAAGGGACGATGATCTTCAAACTCTAAAGTACACAGCGAATGGGTAATGCCCTCAAGCGCATCTGATATGCAGTGAGCAAAGTCATACATTGGGTAAATATGCCAAGCATCTCCAGTGCGCTGATGAGAAATATTAAGAATTCGGTAAATAGCCGGGTCGCGCATTTTAATATTCGGCGATGCCATATCAATAATTGCTCGCAGCACATAAGTACCATCGGCAAATTCACCCTTACGCATACGCGCAAATAAATCCAGAGACTCTTCAATTGCACGTTCACGCCATGGACTAGGACGACCAGGCTCGGTTAGTGTGCCCCGATATTCACGCATTTCATCAGCTGAGAGTTCCTCAACATAGGCTTTACCTGCACGGATCAATTCAAGCGCGAAATCATAAAACTGGGCAAAATAATCAGATGCGTGACGCAGATCATCCCATTGATACCCTAGCCAGCGAATATCAGCTTCAATTGCCCGCGCGTATATTTCTTCTTCTTTAGCGGGATTGGTATCATCAAAACGCAGATTAGTTTTACCAGAAAATTCTTTGGCAATCTCAAAATTCAGGCAAATAGCCTTGGAGTGCCCAATATGAAGATATCCATTTGGCTCAGGAGGAAAGCGTGTTTTTATGCTTTTATGTTTACCTGATTCGAGATCAGCAAGCACAATATTGCGAATAAAATGGTTAACTTTGTCTTTTTCGTCGTTGTTTGAATCGTGACTCATGGTATTTCTACTCTTAATAGCTTAATTTCAGCCTAATTTCAGGCTAAATTTGGCTTTTGCCTGTATTAGGTGTAAATTCTATCGCATCACTCGTGCTGATGGTGCGAAAAGATTTAATGGAAGCCAAGTAAATTTTGTGGCTGGGTATGTTGGGAACAATGCACAAGCCCAGAAATTGAGCAAAGACTTCATAATATAATAAATTTATCTAATTGTTGGGAAAATACATGTCATATCGCAATCTGAGCCTTAGCGCCAAAATCTTCATCGCCATGATAACTGGCCTGATATTGGGCTTAAGCCTTCAATATTATGGCTTAGGTAGCCCTGAATGGGGAGAAACCTGGCTCACTGGCGGGGTATTCTTTGTAATTGGTAAAATCTTTATCAGTTTGCTGAAAATGCTGGTTGTCCCGCTGGTTTTTGTATCTTTGGTTACTGGTACCTCCGCGCTTTCTGATCCTGCCAGCCTTGGGCGTATAGGTTTTAAGACTCTGGGCTTATATTTACTTACCACCGGAATCGCAGTTAGCCTGGCGTTATTTGCTGCGGTAATTTTCCAACCTGGAATAGGCGCCGAACCAGCAGCAGCCATGCTTAAAGAGCTGCCTGCGAATAAAAGCTTTGCCCAAGTGATTATTGACATTGTGCCAACCAACCCGATTAGTGCCATGGCAGAAGGCCAGATGTTACCCATAATATTATTTGCGGTATTGCTCGGGGTTGCAATTACTTATAGCGGCAAAGCTGGCGCCCGCATAGGTGGCTTTTTCAAAGACCTGAATGAAGTCATTATGATGTTGGTATCATTTGTGATGAAAACCGCACCGCTTGGTGTATTTGCATTGATCTTCACGCTCGGCGCTACTCTGGATCTGGCAGAATTCTCTAAAGTGGCAAAATATATAGTCTTGGTTCTGGCAGTACTGATGGTACACGGATTAGTTGTATACCCGTCTATCCTGGTCGCGCTCAGCGGTCTTAATCCACTGACCTTCCTGAAAAAGATGCGCCCGGCAATGATGTTCGCCTTTTCGACTGCATCATCCAACGCAACAATTCCAGTTACTATGAAAACTGTTGAGGATCGGGTTGGGGTAAATAACCGTGTAGCTTCGTTCACCATTCCCCTAGGGGCGACCATAAATATGGATGGAACCGCCATCATGCAGGGTATTGCTACCGGCTTTATCGCCCAGTTTTATGGCATTGACCTATCCTTATCCCAATACTTGATGATTGTTGTGATGATAATAATGGCATCTATTGGTACCGCTGGTGTACCTAGTGTTGGCCTGGTGATTCTGGCTGGTGTATTGGCCAACGTTGGCTTGCCAGTTGAGGGCATAGCCCTGATTCTTGGTGTTGATCGCCTCTTGGATATGACCCGTACTGCGGTAAATATCACCGGTGATGCAACGGTAACAACTATTGTTGCCAAGTCTGAAGGCGAGCTTGATCTTGCAGTATTCAACGACCCGCATGCAGGTCAGGTTAGCAAGCAAGTTTAAACCTACCACCACTGCTGACCCGTTAACTATTGCACGAATGAATTCTGGCTTGCCCGTAT
>CAZEFU010000154.1:0-5086 GCA_964511515.1 uncultured Wenzhouxiangellaceae bacterium | reverse complement strand
CTTGATGGTCTAGGACTAGGTATACAAGCTACTGCTGTTTGCGCTGTCTGTATAGTGAGCAGAGGATGGGTTACATCGGCATGTGCTACTTGTATAGGTTCAAATGTGTCTTTGGGAGTGCAGATGCGAGATATAGCCAGTGCGTGCGGAATAACCAAAGAAGAAGGCCCCGGAGGGGGAGGGGCGGACAGTGATAATGATTCACCAGGGAATGGCAATGGCAATCCAGCAATGGAGTGCCAAGTAGATAGAGTGGTAGATGGCTGGACAGAATCAGTTTGCACTACTGCTCGTGGAGAAACAAGTTGTGTGCGTACAGAGGTGACAGCCTTCAGGAATGCAATTACATGCACATAAGCTAATCGGCGGGCAGGTAGATGTAGGTTTGATTTGTGAGAGTGGTTATGGTTCTGCACTGTGACTATAAAGTTTGAAGAGGAGCTACGATGATGCGTAAATTTATATTAGTCATTATTCCAGTACTGGCTTTGTTGGCAGGTGCGTTTTATTGGCTGGGTAGTGAAAGTAAAGTTGATCCGAGTGTTGGTGAGGCTTTACTCGAACAAGTGACCAGCACTGACAGTACCCAGATAGGTAAGCCAAATGAAAAACTCACGGTTACTCAGACACTGCCCGAGGTAGCGATATCATCGCTGGCAGATGATGAGAGTATCGATAATGAAACTGTGGAAGAAATTAGTTCTGAGTATCGAGAGTTTCTTGTCAGTCCTGACTCTCCAGTAGGAGAGGTTATAGAGGGATTGATACAGCTTGCCAATAAAGACGATGGCGATGCCATGATGGCTTTGATCCTTCACGCAGACAATTGTCGTAAGCACGATGGGGCTGCTGAATATTGCCCTGCTGGTACCGAGCTTTTTGACTATGGTAGATACCCGGCGGGCAAGTACATACTAATGAGGAATGCCGCAAGTAAAGGCAATTTGTATGCTATGACTATACTCAGTAGTTTCGCTCCATCTCCATTTGGTATCTACACTCCTGAGGAAATGATCGAGAACAAACAAAAGCGTGCCCTGTTTGCTGATGTTGTTACGGAACATAACGAAGATGTAAGAGAGTTTATGGACATAGCTATTCAGCAGCTTTACTTGCCGGCACTAATAGGTGGGGCTTACTTTTACGTATTCAGCCCAATAGTTGACCCAAGTCGGGAAAAATCAGCATTGTATATCATGGCTTGGAGTCAAATTACCGGGCAACCCATTCCTGATGATTTGTTGGTGGTAGTTAACTCTCTGGATACATCGGTCTACGCTCAAATTGAGAAAGGGGCCAGCTTGCTTGCTGAAAGGTATCAAGAAAAGAACCTGAAATAATTTCTTCTGGTTCCCGTGCTCCAGCAAGGGCAACCTATACCTGAATTGCGGCTAGATATTGCTCTTCCTGGTCGGCTGTTTAGAGCTCAGTAGCATATTTTCTAATTATTGTTGCGTTACCCCCAGCTTTGCTGGTCCCCTATATCCAACGCGAGAGATTCTCTAGAACACTGGTATAATACCGCCTTTGTTTTAGCAATAGGCAGCCAGCATTTATGCGGGTAATCAGGGATCTTGATCAGGCTGGTAGTTTTACCGATGGTACAGCAGTTACCATTGGTAATTTCGATGGTCTGCATCTTGGGCATCAGGCACTGATTAATGCGGTTTTGAAAAGTGCTGCAGATGAGAATTTATCCTCTACACTATTAACATTTGAACCACTGCCGCGGCAGTTCTTTGATAGCTCCAGCCAATCGTATCGTCTGCAATCAACTACTGAAAAATTGTTTCAGTTACGCCAGTGGGGAATTGATCAAACTGTTTTGTTGCGCTTTAATCAGGCGCTGGCAAAGTTATCAGCAAGTGAATTTATCCAGCAAATACTAGTTGAGCAACTGAATATCAGAACCTTGTTTGTTGGCGATGATTTCCGCTTTGGTAAAGGTCGCCTCGGCGATATCGAAATGCTAGAAAAATTTGGCCGCAGCAATGGTTTTACTGTCACTTGTATTCCACCAGTTTGTGCGGCTGGAGTGCGGGTTAGCAGTACACGTTTACGCACAGCACTAGAAGCTGGATACATGCGTTTGGCAGCAGATTTTCTGGGTCAGCCCTTTAGCCTTTCCGGCAGAGTTGTGAAAGGTCAACAGCTAGGTAGAAAACTGGGTTATCCTACAGCCAATATACCAATGCATCATCGCCCTTGTCCGGTTCAGGGTGTGTTTGCGGTTATTGTGGAAACCTGGGCGGGTGCATATCCTGGAGTTGCCAGTATTGGGCATAGACCAACTATTGGTGCAAGTGAGTTATTGCTGGAGGCACACCTTTTTGATTTCTCTGCTGATCTTTATGGGCAGCGGATTAAAGTCAATTTAATTGAGCGTATTCGAGCCGAGGAGCATTTCTCTTCGCTGGATGAACTAACTGAAAAAATGCAGCAAGATGAGCTGCTGGCAAAGGCGGCACTGGAACGATTTCAGGCCCCGGAAGATGAACATGGATTATAAGAAGTCGATTAATTTACCTAAAACCAGCTTTTCGATGAAAGCTAATTTGGCGCAACGCGAACCCCAGTGGTTAAAACAGTGGGAAGCTGAAGACCGTTACGGGCAAATTCAGGAACATACTAAAGATCGGCCGAAATTTATTCTGCACGATGGCCCTCCATATGCCAATGGGGATATTCATATCGGTCATGCGGTTAATAAGATACTTAAAGATTTTATTGTTAAATCCAAACTTATGTCTGGTTACCATTCGCCCTATGTACCCGGCTGGGATTGTCATGGCCTGCCAATTGAATTGCAGGTAGAAAAGAAAGTTGGCAAGGTTGGGCGCAAGGTAGATGCCCGTACTTTCCGCAAGTTATGCCGCGAATATGCAGGCAAGCAAATTGACCTGCAAAGGCTTGGCTTTAAGCGTTTGGGAGTGGCGGCTGAATGGGATAACCCATACGAAACCAGAAACTTTCGCTATGAAGCTAATATGGTCAGGGCTTTATCTAAGATTGTTGAAAATGGGCATCTGCAACAAGGTTTAAAACCAGTTCATTGGTGTTTCGATTGTGGCTCGGCATTGGCTGAGGCGGAAATTGAATATCAGGATAAAGTCTCATCTGCAGTAGATGTGCTGTTCACTGCGGTTGATGCAGCCGCGCTTGAGAAAATCTTTGGGCTAAATGCTGCTCTGGAAAGCGCTGGTGTGCCAATCTGGACTACTACTCCATGGACATTGCCTGCTAACCGAGCCGTGGCGTTTAATCCGGATCTCGATTATGTAATGCTTGTTGCTAGTATCGAGGATAAACCGGTGGGTTTGGTGGTCGCCGAGGATTTGCAAAATGACGTTATCGAGCGCTATCAGCTAGCCAACCCTGAGGTGCTAGGGAAAGCTAAAGGTAGTGCCTTGGAAAACATTCAATTGCAACACCCTTTTTATGATATTCAGGTACCAATTATTCTGGCTGATCATGTCACTACAGACGCTGGTACGGGCGCGGTTCACACAGCCCCCGGCCATGGTCAGGAAGATTTTAAAGCAGCTGCCCGTTACGGCATTGAGCCATATAACCCGGTAGGTGCAAATGGTGTATACCTGCCGGATACGCCAATCTTCGCCGGTCAGTTTGTTTGGAAAGCCAATGCAGCCATCGTTGATTTGCTCGCCGAGAATGGTAAATTACTCAAACATCAGCCAGTGGAACATAGTTATCCGCATTGTTGGAGGCATAAGTCACCAACTGCTTTCAGAGCTACCGCTCAGTGGTTTATTTCAATGGACCAAAAACAGTTACGGCAAGATGCGTTGGCAGCAATTCCTGCTGTGCGCTGGATTCCAGAATGGGGCGAGGAGCGAATTTCTGGCATGGTAGAAGGGCGTCCAGATTGGTGTATTTCCCGTCAGCGCACCTGGGGTGTTCCCATAACCTTATTTATTGATCGCAACAGCGGTGATTTGCACCCAGATACAATTAATTTAATGCAGCAAGCGGCAGATTTAATCGAAGCTGATGGTGTTGATGCCTGGTATGAGGATGATATTTTCAGTCGTTTAGATGTTGATGCCGAGCAGTATGAGCAGGTGAAAGATATTTTAGATGTTTGGTTTGATTCTGGAAGCAGCCACTTTTGCGTACTTGATGAACGCGATTATCTTGGCTCGCCAGCTGATATCTACCTGGAAGGCTCGGATCAACATCGTGGTTGGTTCCAGTCCTCTTTGCTTACCAGTATGGCAATTCACCAACGTCCACCATATCGACAAGTACTAACTCATGGTTTCGCTGTTGATGCTGATGGTCGCAAGATGTCAAAATCACTTGGCAATGTGGTTGCCCCGCAGCAGGTTATGAATACCTATGGTGCTGATGTATTACGCCTATGGGTGGCCGCTGCTGATTATCGTCAGGAAATGACGGTATCTGATGAAATTATTAAACGTGTTGCCGATAGTTACCGTCGAATCCGTAATACTGTGCGTTTCTTTTTGGGTAATTTAGATGGCTTTGACTTAGAAACCCAGTTATTGCCACCTGAGCAAATGCTGTCCTTGGATCGGTGGGCTGTAGATCGTGCGTTGTTGTTACAAGAAGAAATTAGCGCTGATTATGACAATTACCAATTCTTGCGGATCTATCAAAAAATAAATCATTTTTGCTCAGTAGATATGGGCGCATTTTACCTTGATGTGCTTAAAGATCGTTTGTACACCATGCCAGCAAACAGTATTGGCAGGCGTTCGGCGCAAACCGCTATGCTACATATTCTCGAAGCTATGGTTCGTTGGATAGCACCAATTTTAACCTTTACTGCCGAAGAAATCTGGCAGTTATTGCCGCAAGATGAGCGTAGCAATACTATCTTCAAGGAAACTTTCTATACTGGATTGTTTACCCTTGATGATAAAACCGCGAGCCGTAAACTTTGGCAGCAGCTAATACAATTGCGCGATCCAGTCAGTAAAGCGGTTGAAGAATTACGCACTAGCGGTGAAGTAGGTTCATCACTCGCAGCTGAGCTTATTATTTATACTGAAGGCGAGTTGCTTGAGACCTGCGAAAGCATTGGTGATGAGTTGCGCTTTGT
>CAZEFU010000153.1:0-5098 GCA_964511515.1 uncultured Wenzhouxiangellaceae bacterium | reverse complement strand
TTGCCAGCCCTTATCATTAGGCTTGCAATAAACCGCATCATCAAAATCTCGGGCATCAGCACCATCAATAGTCAGCAAGCCCATCTTACGTAAATCTTTGTGTCCACCAGCTAGAGCGGTTTTGCTGTCTATCTCAGCGCCAAACTCTTTAGCTTGTGTTATTACATCTGCTGGGAATTCTAGTGGTAGATCAAAGTTTCTAATCGCGATATCTACAGCCATTCCGGGTGCACCACTACTGCCCAGAATCTCACTAATATGACCAATCGGCGGTTGCCGATAATCTGGTTGGGTATCAATGCTTACAACTACCACTTGGCCTGGCTGAGCATCCATCGTCTGACCCAATGGAACCAATACATCTTGGGTGATGCGCGGATCATCAGCGGCAACCATGGCTACTCCGCTTTTCTCGAAGTATCGGCCCACAATTTGCTTGTTGGCACGCTCAAGAATTTCTACAATAGTGCCTTCTTTGCGCCCGCGCCTATCAATACCGGTGATATTTGCCAGTACTTTATCGCGATGCAGCACACGCCGCATTTCACGAGAAGACAGATACAGGTCATCTCCTGGCTCATCAGGTATCACAAAACCGAAACCATCTGGATGCGCCTGAATCCTGCCACTAACCAGATCCATGCTGCTCGGAATGCCATAGGCTTTCTTTCTGTTCTGAATCAGTTGCCCATCACGCAGCATTGCCCGCAAGCGGCGGCGCAATGCCTCGCGCTCGTCGGCATCATTCAGATCGAATAATTGCGCTATTTGCACACGTTTAAGCGGTCTACCGGCTTCTTCTAAAGACTTCAGTAACTGCTCCCTTGAGGGTATTTGCACACTGAATTGTTCTTTTCCAGAGCCCTTCACTGCCAACCACCAAAACCGAAGTCATACCATCTAATATTTAATTTATTCCTCATACTGAGTATTATACCCGCTAGTTAATTCAAGTAGTTATAATGACTTAATAAATCTTATACATTTTGCTATTGACAAGCCTAATGATGGCAATTATATTGTTCTTCTACTCGTGGTTTCCCCCCTTTTCCACGAGTAGGTTTGCTGAGGCTACCCCCCTTGCCTCAGCATTTGCCGAGGTGGCGGAATTGGTAGACGCGCTAGCTTCAGGTGTTAGTGAGCTTTTGCTCGTGGAGGTTCAAGTCCTCTTCTCGGCACCATTTTTATGGTCAAAAACCACAAACAATCAATGCTCCTTATTCCTAAACTAGGATAAAGAGAGCATTGATCTGCTTGTGAGTGCAATTATATTTGAATATAATTGAGCCTATGCAGCCAGCAAATAACTCATTGATGACAAGTAGAGCCATCTGGGTACTGTGCTTGGCTCTAAGTTTGATTTTTTCCCAAAGCAGCCGCTTGCATGTTCATATTTATGACCAGCCCCCTGGTACGCAAGACCATGGGGCTCAGGGGCATGCCCATTCCCAGTATGAAACATCCGCACCTGAACATTCTGAGGTGGTCACCGAACTTAATCTATCGAAGCAAGGGCTTGTAAATATACTTTCCATATTAGCTTTTATCGCGACCATCTTTGTAACGCTAGTTGTGTTTCTTTCTGCAAGCAAACTAGCCTGGCCAGTAATCCGAAGCAACGCTGTCATGGCTTGGCTATATCGATTGCGACCCCCGCTACGCGCTCCACCATTCTGAAGCTTTCCTTTTTTATAGTGTTAAACATTGCGAGCCAAGTTGCTCAGCATTCCTAATACTATTGTTTTCCCAATAACTTATAAACGATGGAGATAACAGCATATGTTATTCAGGTCGATACAGATTATTTTTAGTGCGCTACTTTTGTCTATTAGCACTGCACTTCTTGCCGCGCCGGCAATAGTTGCTAGCGAGCAAGGCATTAACTTAACGAGCGCGATTAAGAAGACCTTCGAGCATAACCCAGACTTACAAGCATTTAGTTATGCGCTAGCAGCGCAGCAAGGACGACAACTACAAGCCAGTTTGGTTGCCAGCCCTGAACTCAGCTTTGTAATCGAGGATGCACTAGGCACAAAGGATTTAAAGGGATTCGATAGTGCTCAAGCAACTCTAGGAATTGCATGGGTACTAGAGGGTGATATACGCAATGCCCGTACTGATGTTGCTCGCGCGGGAGCAGTCTCACTTACTACTGAGGCTGCGGCCATGCAGCTTAATGCAGCCGCTGAAACAGCACGCTTGTATATTATCAACCTGGCCAACCAAGCGCGCTTAGAAAATGCAGTTAACACTGTTGCTTTAGCAGCAGACACTACAGCCGCAGTAAAAAAGCGTTTCGAAGCTGGTAAAGCACCCGCGGCTGAGCTGGCGCGGGCTGAAGCAGAATTGACTCGTCGGCAACTAGAGGAAGAAGGTATTCAGCATGAACTGCGAAAAGCCATTCACCTATTAGCTGCGCAATGGGGAGAAACTGAACCGACCTTTACGTATGTGGAAGGCAGTATTTTTAACTTGCCCGCTATCCCCAGCACTACCACTCTGAAGGCTCAGATTGAACATAGCCCAGACTTTAATCGCCTTGCAGTGCAACAAGATTTATTGCAGGCGCGTCTAAGCTTGGCTGAATCTCAAGGCAAATCTGCATGGCGTGTGAACCTTGGAGTACGCCATTTTGCCAGCACAAACGACCAAGCAATTGTGGCAGGTTTTAGCTTACCTATTGGTAAGCAGAGCAAAAATACTGGCAACATAACAGCCGCGCGGAAAAGCATATCTCAAACTCAGGCACATCAAAACGCACTAAAAGTACGCTTTGAAACTATGCTTTTTGTATTATCTGAAGAGTTACAACATAGCGTGCATTATGTTGTTGCCTACCGTGATCAAATAATCCCCCAGCTTGAGAAAGCACTAGAAGGGACTCGCCGGGCCTATAACTTAGGCCGCTATAGTTATCTTGAATGGCGTAGCGTACAGGCAGAGTTACTGAGTGCACGCAGTGCATTAGTAGAAGCAAGTATTGACACCCATCTGAAAGTCATTGAAATTGAAAGATTAACCGGCGTGCCTATGGAAACACTTGTAGCACAAGCCGATGAAAACCACCGAGAGTGATTATGAAAAAATTAATGCAACACTGCCTAACAAAACTAGTAGTAGTCACATTTATAGCTACTTTGCTGCTCGCCTGTGAGCAAACAATAGACTCTGATCAACATACAGCACACACTGATGAGGTAATTAAGGGTTCCCATGGTGGCCGCCTACTTCACAGTGGCGATTTTAGCCTTGAACTTGCCATTTTCGAAACTGGTGTACCACCAGAATTCCGTGCCTGGACTACATTTAAAGACCAACCTATTGCACCTAGTGAGATCGAGCTTCAAATTACTCTAACTCGCCTTAGTAGTGATGTGAATTTTCAAACTGATAAAATAAACTTTACCCCAGTTGGAGATGCACTGAGCGGGGATCTCGTTATTTACGAACCACATTCATTTATCGTTAACATAAATGCAATCTATCAGAATAAAAACCACAGCTGGCAATACGATAACTTTGAGGGGCGGACCAAAATCGAACCCAAGGTTGCCCAGGCCCTGGAAATTGAATCTGCCATTGCTGACCCTGTAATGATAAAGGAAACTATTGCAGTCTTCGGTCAAGTTGTTGCCAATACTGAGCTAGTGAGCAAGCCTGGGGCACGCTTTGCTGGGATCATTAAGTCTGTCAATGCATCCGTTGGTAAAAGAGTGCGTAAAGGCCAGGTGCTGGCAACTGTTGAGAGCAATGAAAGCCTGAATGTATATAAAATTACAGCACCCATCAGCGGTGTGCTTACCCAGCGTAATGCTAATCCTGGCGAGCATACGAGTGAAAATGAATTATTTACCATAACTGATACATCAACCGTGTGGGTCGACTTGTCAATATTTCCAATAGATATTCAGCGGATAAAAGTAGGAGCAGCAGTAAGCATAGCTCTTGCAGATGGGGAAACATCTATTGCAGGAACAATTGCCTTTCTTGATGTTATTGCCAAACCTAATCAGTCAATCACTGCCCGCGTAGTGCTAGCCAACAAGGATGGCATATTACTGCCAGGAAATACTGTTAAAGCCAGCATCACAGTAGGTGAATATGCAGTGCCACTGGCAGTAAAACGCACTGGGCTGCAAGCATTTAGAGATTTCACTGTAGTCTATGCCCAAGTTGGGGATGAGTATGAGGTGCGCATGCTCGAGCTAGGCAGGCAAGATGCTGAATGGGCCGAGGTGCTTGGAGGCCTGCACGCAGGCACCTTGTATGTCAGTGAAAACAGCTATGTTATTAAGGCCGATATTGAAAAATCCGGAGCCTCTCATGACCATTAATACAAGCATTCTAAAGCCACAAAGAAGGAACTATTATGCTTGAAGCGATTATTAAGTTTTCGCTAGCCAGGCGTGGTCTGATCATTGCATTGGTATTAATGATCATGGGTCTTGGTGCATGGAAATTCACTCAACTACCAATTGATGCAGTCCCAGATATCACTAATATTCAGGTGGTTATCAATACAGAGGCACCTGGCTATACCCCACTGGAAGCAGAGCAACGAGTCAGCTTTCCAATAGAAACTGTGATGGCAGGCCTGCCAAAATCATCCTACACCCGTTCGGTATCGCGTTATGGTTTATCACAGGTAACTATCGTATTTGAAGAAGGCACTGATATCTACTTTGCACGCCAATTGGTTGGTGAGCGCTTGGTAGCGGCAAAAAGCAGCTTGCCAACTGCTCTCTCTCCCACACTTGGCCCTATTGCAACTGGGTTAGGTGAGATTTTCATGTTCACCGTTGATGCCCAAACTGGAGCTACAAACACCGATGGCAGTCTGATTACCCCCACCGACCTGCGCACCGTACACGACTGGATTATCCGCCCACAATTATTACGCGTACCCGGCGTTGTTGAAGTCAATCCTATTGGTGGCTACAAAAAGCAAATACTGGTAGCACCGGAACCAGTAAAACTGCTGGCGTATGGAATTAGTTACGTTGATGTTGTAGATGCGCTGGAGCAAAACAACTCTAATCGCGGTGTTGGATTTATCGAACATAATGGCGCCCAGTGGTTATTGCGTGTACCCGGTCAG
>CAZEFU010000152.1:0-5118 GCA_964511515.1 uncultured Wenzhouxiangellaceae bacterium | reverse complement strand
AATTACTGATGATGTGATTTTGGATGAAGTGTTACGACGCGGGGTTATAGTTACATATAAACAATATAGAGTTCTTATCGGCGATTAGGTAACCAGCTTAATAAGCTTGTAGATGTCATATTTAATTCAATAGTAGCGCGCTACAGCGCGCCAAATATCAGTACGCAATTAGTCCTTCAGTTTTGTCTTTCCGAGAAATCACCCTGAGCAGGTTGAGCGCTTCAGTTAGGGTTGGATCGCTGTCTTTACTGTTCGAACTAACTATTGATGGTGTCTTCTCGCCAGTGCCACTGTCTGCCTGATCCTCATTTTGCAAGGATCTTGCCAATACATCTGGCACTATACCGGTGGCTTGAATAGAACGACCTTCGGGTGTGTAATACAAAGCTGTTGTTAATTTCAGAGCGCCGCCGTTGCTCAAGGGGATAACCGACTGGATTGATCCTTTGCCAAAGGACTTTTCACCTAGAATAGTTGCTCGGTTGGTATCTTGTAATGCACCGGCAACAATTTCAGCGGCTGAAGCTGTGCCACGATCAATCAAAATGATGATGGGAGTACTGGCGAGAAGTTGATCGCTGCTAGCTGACAAACGCATTCCAGGGCCATCATCACGAGTCTTGGTAGTTACTATCAGTCCCTCAGTAATAAACAAATCAGCAACCCCAACACCACTATGTAAAATGCCACCAGGATTATCTCTCAGATCGAGAATTAAGCCGGGAATAGCAGATAGCTCAAGTTGCCTTTCAAGTTCATCCCTAACTTCTGTTGCGGTGTTTAATTGAAAGCTGTCAATGCGCAGATATAGGTAGTTATTCTCCAGGCGTTTGGAGCTGACTGCTTCGACATAAATTATTGCTCTTATCAAGCTTACATTGCGAGTTTTACCATTAGCATGCTGTAATAGTTTCAAATGCAGGCTTGTACCAGCATCTCCGCGCAGTTCTTCTAGTGCGACTTCCAGAGAGCGGCCTTTAACGGGCTTGCCATCGATGGCAAGAATAATATCACCAGGCTGAATTTTTGCAGTTTCAGCAGGAGAGCCGCTCAACATGCCAACAATTTCCAGACGCTTATCGGCCGTTGAAATTTCCACACCTATACCATTGTATTGCCCCAGCGATAGCGTGTTTAACCGAGCAAATTCTTTCTTGCTGAGGTAGCTTGAATGTGGGTCAAGATCCAGCAACATACCGCGGATGGCATTCTCAAAAATTTGGTGTTGATCTGAAACATCAACATACTCATCCCTGATTTTAGAGTAGACCTCAGTAAAGGCGCGTAAATCTTTTAGTTCAGTGTTGCTAACAACACTTTCACTGGCAAAGGAGTTGGAATAAAGCAGAACAGCTAAAGTTACAGCTAGTACTGATAGTCCTAAGTTTGTAAAAACATTTAATTTCTTGGTGTTGATTACTTGCATCCTCATCTCTTCTTATTTCTGTAGCCAGTTACCTGGGTTTGTTGCCTTGCCTTCATGTCTTAACTCAAAGTATAGACCACTGTATGAATTATTTGCAGCAGGCCCGCTTTGCGCAATTATTTCCTTTGCTGCAACCCACTCACCAACAGCTTTAAACAGCGTTTCATTGTTACCGTAAAGGCTCATGAAACCATCTCCGTGATCAACAATAAGCATTAAACCATAGCCACGTATCCAGTCGGCATATGCTACCCGCCCTTGAGCAATGCTTTGTACATTGCTACCAACTTCAGCTTCAATAAACCAACCTTTCCAACGCATATCCGTACCGCGTCTATCGCCGAAGCGATAGCGTATACGCCCTTCCATGGGTTTTGGTAAGCGGCCTTTGAGTGCGCTTAGTGGCTTATCTTCGCCTAAGTCCTCGGGGATATCTGCGAGCAGGTCTTGGAGTCGATTAAGCAGAGTTTCCAAGTCGCGGCGGTTAGCCTTGAATTCTTCCAGTCTACTTGATTTGTCACTAATTTGGAGATCAAGTTCCGTTAAAGATATTTCTCGTTGTTGGCGTTGTACTTCTAGTTGTGCGATTTTTTCTGTGGCGCTGGTCTGCAATTGCTCTAATTGTGCCCGTGCTACTTGCAGTTGTTGAAAGTTTTCTTCCAGTATTATTAGCTGTTCATCAAAGCTTTCAATTTGCTTTAAGCGAGATTGATTAAAGTAACGGTAATAGGCAACCATGCGATTGCCTTCGGAGAGGCCATCCTGGTTCAAAATTAGTTTTAGTTGATTGCCTCGGCCCAATAACCAGGCCTGGCGTAATTGCTCGCCAAGTTGGCTCTTCTCTAAACCTAACTCATCCAGTACTACTTGCTGTTGTTGTAATAATTGCTCTACTTCAAGCTGTTGTGCTTGCGTTTGCTGCTCTATATCACGCAATTGAAGGCGTGCAGATTGAACCTTCAGGTCCATTGTTTTTAACTGGCCCTGCTGTTCTTTGAAATCTTTACGGGCATCTTCAAGTTGTAACTGCAAAGCCTGAATGGTTTTCGCTAGTTCTTCAATTTGCAGCCGGGTTTGTTTTTGCTTTGCTGTTTCGCTGAATGAGCTTTGGGTGAATAGGCCGAGCACAATCAGCAAAGTTACTGCCAGCAAGCCAGAGCACAGGTTTTTTCTGAAGCAGGTAGTTGCCAATTTATTTCTGCTGATCCAGAATTAGATTGCTACCTGTCATTACAGACGGCGTTTCCATACCCAATAAAGTTAACATAGTTGGCGCAATATCGCGCAGACTGCCTGCGGTTTTTAATTCGCCCTTAAAACCTGCATATAAAAATGGCACTGGGTTGGCGGTATGAGCGGTATGTGCCTGCCCACTGTGTGCATCGCTCATTTGCTCAACGTTGCCATGATCAGCGGTAATCAACAGAGTTCCATCAGCTGCTTTGATAGCTTGCCAAACCCCTGCTAGCAGCACATCTACTGCTTCAACTGCCGCAATTGCAGCACTCAGCTTGCCGCTGTGTCCGACCATATCCGGGTTGGCTACATTGGCAATAATCACATCATATTTAGCCGATGAAATGGCTTCAACCAGAGCAGCTTCCAAGAGCGGGGCATTCATTTGCGGTTGCAGATCATAGGTGGCGACCTTTGGGGATGGAATAAGCTTGCGGTCTTCGCCTGCAAAAGCTTGTTCACGGCCACCATTGAAGAAAAAAGTAACATGCGCGTATTTTTCGGTTTCAGCCGCGCGTAATTGTAATAATCCTTGTGCGGCGATCAGTTCCCCGAATACTTGGTGTAGCTCTAGTGGTGGGAAAGCCACCTTTGCAGGAAGACCTTTAATGTATTGGGTCATACTGACAAAGCTGGCTAGCTCAGGTGGGCTATGTTTAAAACCAGTGAAGCTATCTGCCAGAAATGCCTGACTCAATTGCCGTGCTCGATCTGCCCGAAAATTGATAAAAATAATACTGTCGCCGGTGGCGATAGGCGGACAAGCTTGAATCAGGCTGGGTTGAACAAACTCATCGTTTTCACCACGCTCATAGGCAGCTGCAAGCGCATCCGCAGCGTTATTGAAGCTAAATGGCGCATCTCCACTAACCAACATATTCCAGGCGCGCTCAATTCGATCCCAGCGTTGGTCGCGATCCATTGCATAATAGCGCCCACAAATGCTGCCTATCTGGGCACCTGGTATTTCTTCTAGTAGCTCTTCCAGTTTATTAATAGATGCAAGCGCACTACGGGGTGGAGTATCTCTACCATCAAGGAAGGCATGCACCACTATTTTATTGATGCCACGCGCATGCGCGAGACGAATGGTGGCAAAAAATTGCTCTTCATGGCTATGGATACCGCCTGGTGATAACAGGCCCATAATGTGTAGATGCCCAGCAGTAGATTTATCAATTGCTTCAAGCAGCACAGCATTTTTCTCAAAATCGCCATCTGCAATGGCTTTATCAATGCGGGTGTAATCTTGATAAACTATGCGTCCAGCACCAATATTTGTATGCCCGACTTCGGAATTACCCATCTGACCTTCTGGCAAGCCTACAGCTAGACCGGAAGTTTGCAGCAAAGTGTGTGCCCCGCCTGCCCACAGTCGATCCCAGTTGGGAGTATTAGCGTTACTGATGGCATTATCGGGAGCTGGTTGACGGTGGCCCCACCCATCGAGAATTAACAGCAGTAGTGGCCGTTTAACAGCTGTTTGTTTAGATAGTGTAGTATTTGTGCTTGGCTGCATCAGTTTAATTTTCTTGAAAAAGTAGCATATTGTCTAAATTATCGCATATAGCAGCTATTTTATTGCAAGGAATAGGGCATTCGGGCTTGTTTTTTGCCAGATTTACTGGATAATTCGCCCTCAGACTATAATCATTTCAAAAGAAGTGTAAATATGGAACAATTATTCGAATTTATTGGCAATAATACTCTGATGGTAATTGCCTTTGTTGCAGTTGCCGGAATGTTAGTGTTTTCCGAAATAGGACGCTTTACTCGTGGCTATAAGGAAGTAACTACAGCTGAGGCGGTGCGCCTGATTAATAATAAGGATGCGGCGATAGTAGATGTCTCCAATCCGGATTATTTCCGTAAGGCACATATTGCTGGAGCCTGGAATTTGCCCCTCGATCAACTAAAAAATCCGGGCGCAGACATTGAAAAATTGAAACAACGCCCCATTATAGTGGTGTGTAAAACTGGTAACACCGCTCATCAGGCTGCAGTAAGTCTGCTAAAGCAAGGGTTTTCCAGTGTTAGCTTGTTACGCGGCGGTATGTCCCAGTGGTTATCTGATCATCTGCCGGTGAAGACATCCTAATATGTGTAGATGTATCTATTTGATTTTAATATGATCTGTAATAAACCAGATCAAACTTTATGAGAGAGAACAACATGGCTGATGAAAAAAATCAGACGAATCCTGAAGCAGCAGTAGCCGCTTCCGGTGAAGCAAAGCAAAACGAGTTCCAGTTTCTGGTACAAAAGCTTTTTGTAAAAGACGTTTCTTTTGAAGTCCCGAATGCACCGGCGATTTTTTCAGAGCAGGGACAAACAGATGTTAAGCTCAATCTCGGCCAGCGTGTAGAAGAGATGGGTAATGACTTATTTGAAGTCATTTTGACCATCACAGTTACAGCGAGCGTAGATGAGAAGACTGCCTATCTGGCAGAAGTTGC
>CAZEFU010000151.1:0-5136 GCA_964511515.1 uncultured Wenzhouxiangellaceae bacterium | reverse complement strand
AGAGCATTAAAGTAAAGATCGGTTTTCTGCAGGATATTCGTTATGCGAATGATCAGTTCCGCTTACGCTTGCCAATGACATTTACACCCCGCCATGGCAGTAGCCATCAGAACACGGAGAATATACAGCCAGTAATGACAAGTTCAGCAACTGATCATCGCCTGATGCTTAGTGTTAATTTAATTACGAGTTTTGAACTAGCCGAGCTAAACAGCAGTTACCATGCAATTAATATCCATGAGACTATGAATGGCTACTTCATAATTTTAGAAGACCAGCTTGAGAGCTGGCAACCGGCGCGTACTGATAAAGATTTCGAGTTGGTCTGGAGCCTGCAAGCACAAGACCAGCCTGTTGCCTCTATTCTCACCTGGGAAGATGACGATGGCTTCTACGCCCAGTTGCAACTAATACCGCCAAAGGCAGCAATGCTGGATGAGAGACTTCGAGAAGTTATTTTTGTGATTGATAATTCTGGCTCAATGGCAGGTGAGTCTATGCGCCAGGCCAAGCAAGCTCTCAGAGAAGGTTTAACTTATCTGCGCCCTGGCGATCGTTTTAATGTGATTAACTTTGAGTCAAACGCGAGTGCCTTATTTGCACAGCCAACAGAGGCAACCCAACATAGCACCACTCATGCAGAAGGCTTCATCACTGCCCTTGAAGCTGCTGGTGGTACCAATATCTTACCTGCCCTGGAACTGTCACTGCTGAACCCGGTTATGGATCAGCACCTGCGTCAAATTGTTTTTATAACTGATGGCGCAGTTGGTAATGAGAATGAAATTTATGCCTACCTTATCGACCGTATTGATGATGCTCGCATTTTCACCATAGCCATTGGTGCTGCCCCAAATAACTGGTTTATGCGCAAGCTTGCACAAAGTGGTCGAGGCAGTTATACCAATATTGGCAAAATGGAAGAAATTCAGGAGAAAATGAGTAATTTATGGCAGCGAATTTCACTGCCTGCACTTTCCGATATTTGCATTGACTGGGGCCAGGCTGCGGAAATGTACCCGCCGATCATCCCGGATCTCTATGCTGGCGATAGCCTGATGTTAACTGCAAAATTGGCATCACGCAGCGATGAAGTAACTTTGTGCGGACATTTTAATGGCGAGGGTTGGCAATATACACAGCCGCTTCCGCAAAAAACTGCCAGTGCTGATATAGCCAGAAACTGGGCACGCCGGAAAATCGAAACCATTGACGATAATCAATTGCTGGGTTTACCGTATGCAGAGGCGCGTGCGCAAATATTAGAGACCGCATTGCAATATGGCCTGCTAAGCCGCTTTACCGCACTCGTTGCAATTGACCCTGAACCTGCCAGGGCTGCAACTGAGGAACTACAAAAACAATCTGTAGCATCCCTGCTGCCCAGCAATACCGTCTCCATGTCACTGGCACAAGGTTCGCTTGGCTGGCAATGGCAATTGCTGCTGGGGCTAATCTCCCTGTTGTTATCTGGGGGCATGTACTGGGCTAGCATCCGTAAATGAAGCCCAAACACCTATGGGGGCTAGTGGCCAGCTTTGCTTTGATATTTAGCCTGCAAGCACTCTGGATGCCAGCCAAAGCCGAGCTAGGTCAGTACTTGCTGCAACGCCATTGGCAGCAAGTACTCGCAGGTAACTCAGCTAGTAGTCCTTGGACAAGGGCAGATATGCAGGCAGTTGCCAAATTAGAAGTACCTGCTCTGGGTATCGAGCAATTAATTCTTGCTGGCCAGCAAGGCGCGCATTTAGCCTGGGCACCGGGGCTAGTAAGTGCAGCAATACCAGGTTTATCCGATACCGTAATTTCCGCCCATCGCGACAGCCATTTCAGTTTCCTAAAACACCTTTCAGTTGGCGACCTGTTAGAGCTACAAACCAGCACAGGCAAGTATCAATATAAAGTCACCAACACTGAAATAGTCGACTCCAGAACCAGCCAACTGCAATTAAACCCAAGCGGTAACCACCTAATTCTAAGCACCTGCTACCCCTTTGATTCACTGCAAAGCGGCGGCCCCCTACGCTACATAGTAACCACGGTTAAGGAGGGTCAGAGTAAAGTGCATGAGTAAAATATCAAGATGCAAGCCTAGCAACGGGTTTACTCATGCACTTTACTCTGACCCTCTTTTGATTATTTGAAGTTGCGTTTGGATTTTATTCGGTCGTAGGCGGCGTTGATGTCGCGGGCTTTTGCGCGGGCAATATCCATGGCTGATTCTGGTAGGCCCTGGTGGATGAGCTTGTCGGGGTGGTGCTTACTCATTAGTTTGCGGTAGGCGCGTTTTACTTGTGCATCACTGACTGTTTTATCTATGCCCAGAATTAAATAGTCTTGGCTCGATTGAGACGGTTGTCTGCTAGTTTGCTGATCCGGGCCGGGGCCGCGGCGGCCACCGCGCAACCAAGCCAGCATATCTTCCAACAGGCGTGGTGGCAGGCGTAGCTGTTGCGATACGTATTGCAGAATTTGTAATTCTTCAATTGCCAAGCGGCCGTCAGAGGCAGCAGCTTCCACCAAAATTTCTAAAAATACCTGACGTAAATCCGGACGGGTTATGGTCAACTTGGCAAAAGATTTAATTTCCAGATGAAAATTATAATCTGGGGCCTTGCCACGATTAAACTGGCGCACAGCCTCGCTACGCTCTAGCTTGGATAAACGCATCCGAACTATCATATCTTCGGCCTGATTTATTTCAACTTGCGATACATGCCCATCGGCTTTGGCCAGATGCCCGAGGGTAGCAAAGAGGTTTTTGAAAAATACTGCCTGAATATTTGCTACTGAGCCAAAACCAGCACGCCAGCTATCAAAAAGTTGCCCCAGAAAGAGCCCAAAAAACGCGCCCACAATGCCGCCTTTGGCTAAACCAACAGCAAAAC
The DNA here is from genome assembly GCA_964511515.1 of uncultured Wenzhouxiangellaceae bacterium. Classification (GTDB taxonomy): domain Bacteria; phylum Pseudomonadota; class Gammaproteobacteria; order Xanthomonadales; family SZUA-36; genus SZUA-51. Next base: position 2,248 of record CAZEFU010000151.1, on the reverse strand, counting down.
CAACAATTTTACCGATCCAGTGTCCGTTACTGAACAAAAGTCACTCCATGGCGCACATTAAACAGTGGATATTCTATAATGAATACAGTATCGACAAATAACTATTCACGGAGAAATTCTTGCAGGCAGACATCTACCATAGCGACTGGATTAGCAACCTTGCACTGATGTACCAAGGCAAAGTTCGTGATGTCTTTGAAATTGACGCAGAACGACTGCTAATTATTGCCAGCGACAGGCTTTCTGCATTTGATGTTGTGCTGCCAGACCCCATTCCGGGCAAGGGCGAAATCCTGACGCAAATCTCAAATTTCTGGTTTGCAAGAACTGCAAAGCTTATGCCCAATCATTGCTTAACTGGTGATTTGGTCGAAATATTGGGTGACCGCGAGCTTGCCAAACGACTGCAAGGGCGGGCCGCAATCGTAAGGCGAATGAAACCCTTACCAGTTGAGGCAATTGTGCGCGGTTATATTATTGGTTCCGGCTGGAAAGATTACCAAGATAGCGGCACTATTTCCGGTATTCCCTTGGCGAGCGGCCTGCAACTAGCTGAGCAACTCCCAGAACCGATTTTTACCCCATCTAGCAAGGCTGCGGTTGGCGCGCATGATGAGAACATTGATTTTTCTGAGATGCAGGGCATTGTTGGCGAAGAATTGGCAGAAAAAGTACGCTCTGCCAGCTTGAAGATTTACACTCATGCGGCAGCCTTTGCGCGCCAGCAAGGCATAATTATTGCCGATACAAAATTTGAATTTGGTCTGGACCAGCAAGGCAATTTACGTATTATTGATGAAATGCTAAGCCCTGATTCATCGCGTTTTTGGCCTTTAGAGAACTATCAGCCAGGAATATCCCCACCTAGCTACGATAAACAGTATATTCGTGATTACCTGGAAACTCTCGACTGGGATAAAACTGCACCGGGCCCAAGGATTCCCAGCAAGATAATTCAGGCTACTACTGAAAAGTATCAACAGGCATGGCAACGACTACAGAATGGAAACCCGTAGAGCAAATGAAATATACTTATCCCATCCGGTCCGCAATTGAAATAGCGCAAACTTATTATGCATAAATCAGTTTTATCAAATATCACTAAACTCTTGCTCTTAACAATCGTAATTGTATGGCTGAACCCATTAGCAGCAAGCGAATCGAATTCGATCACAGAGCGTGAATTTCTCCGCCTGACAGAAAACGAAGACCACAAGGCATTACAAGTTTCCATAGTGAGGTATGTTGCAGCAGATAGTAATTTATCGGTTGATCTGATCAGCGCGGTACATTTGGCAGATAGTCAGTACTATCACGATTTAAATGAGTTGTTTAAGCAATACGATGTGGTTTTGTACGAATTAGTAGCGCCAGAAGGGACTGTAATTACAAAAGATCCCCAACAAAACCAAAGCCTGCTCTCAATGATTCAAATGGGGATGAAAAATATCTTGGGCTTATCCTTTCAACTTGAAGAAATTGACTACAGCCCAGCTAATTTCGTACACGCAGATATGACACCAGCTGAGTTCTCTAAAAGTATGGAAGAACGCGGTGAGTCAATTTTAGGCACCGTTATAAGCTTCTGGCGTGCAGGCATGGTGCAGCAACTATCAGGTCAATCAAAAGTTAACGATTTTTCCTTGATCAGCGCTTTTTTCGCTGCCGACAGAGAGCATGCCTTAAAGCTTTTATTTGCCAAAGAGTTTGAGAATATGGGCGGGGTATTAAGTGCGCTTGATGGAGAAGAAGGCTCAACTCTGCTAACTGAGAGGAATAAAAAAGCATTGTCGATTCTAAGCAAAGAAATAGCTAAAGGGCAGAAATCAATAGCAATATTTTATGGGGCTGCGCATATGAACGATTTTGGCCAACGTTTACAGGCTGAGTTTAACTTACAACCTGTTTCTGAACGTTGGATAGATGCATGGGATTTGAACCAGTGACAGGATTTATTTATGTCGTGGTGAGGTTCAAACACGCCTAACCACCTTGCTGGTAATGAGTAAGCGCATGGGTTTATTAAGTGTATTTAGAGCTTATGCTATAGTCACACTTCCAAGCGTAGATAAACACCTAACTCGACAAAGGATAATGATATGGCTAATGAAGGCTACCACGAACCAGTGGAAGAACTCAGCGACAGTACTCGCGATATGCACCGGGCAATCATCTCATTGATGGAAGAATTAGAAGCTATTGATTGGTATCAGCAGCGAGTTGATGCCTGCAAAGATGAAGAGTTACG
>CAZEFU010000150.1:0-5200 GCA_964511515.1 uncultured Wenzhouxiangellaceae bacterium | reverse complement strand
ATAACTTACCAAGCTTGCTCTGGGTACGCAGCCAATCATCTACCTCGTTTATCGGAATAACATGCACCAGAATAACCTCACTGTCATCACCACCACCTTCACCGGTGCGAGATAAGCCACTTGCCCGAACAAAACTAATCAGTTCACTGCTCATGCCAGCACTCACAGGCCCGGAAAAAATCTCATCCCAGTTGCCAGCCTCAAAACCAGTTTCTTCATAAAGCTCTCTGCGGGCGGCCTCAATTAATGATTCGCCTTGGAAATCAACGCTGTCACCTACCAAACCAGCTGGCAGCTCGATTACATTGGCAGCAACTGGTATACGGAACTGTTCAACCAAAACGATGTCTTTCTCAGCGGTGGTGGCAACTATAACAACCACACCCTGACAATTTTCTCTTTCTGCATATTCCCAATTATCGCGCTCTAGCAGGCTAAGAAATTTACCACGGTAGCGGGAAATAGAATTTTGCATAAGATTATTAGCTGCCAGTTAGTGGAATCAGCCCTATTAAATAGTTGATAGTTTGATAAAATAACATGTTCGCGGTATTAAATACCTGCCTAATTTAGGAATAGTAATGAAAAATCTGATATTTATCTTCGTGATAGCTCTAGGTTTACCTGCAAGCACTCTAGTGAATGCACAATTAAAGACTGAGAACCAACAAAGCCAACCTAGTGTTCAGGCTCCAAGCCTACCAGAGTCGGTAATCCAGTTGAAGAAATTGGCCAGCAAGGCTTATGCGCAAAAGAAATATCGAGCCTTTGTACGCATTATGCAAAAGTTACACCAAGTGCGACCACTAGACACTGAATATATGTATCAACTAACCCTTGCATATTCATTGGTAGATGATAAGACCGCAGCCTACGATATGATGCTTAGTTTACAGCGCCAGGGCGCAGCCTATGATTTTGATTCTACCGAGGACTCGCAAAATATCCGTGGCACTCAAGTGTATCAATATGTGAACGATATGATGATTTCAGCTGCTAAGCCTGGAGGAGAGCTTGCTCCAGTAGTTAAGCTGCCAAATGATATTGTGCTACCTGAGGCAATTGATTGGGATCCACTGAATAAGGCATTTCTAATTGGCACAGTGAGTGATGGCCGCATAATTCGAATCACCGAGTCCGGTGAAGTGACTCCGTTGTTTACAGCTAATTCTGTAAACGGAATGTGGGCAATTTACGATATCAAAGTTGATGCTAAGCGGAATATTTTTTGGGTTAGCAGCGCGGCTGTTCCTAATTTTTCAGCTTACAAAAGTACCGATTTTGGTCGCTCTGCATTATTCAAGTTTAACCTTAAAAGCGGTAGGTTAATCAAGCGTTACCCGATGGCACTAGACGGCAACCCTCACTATTTCGCTAACCTTGCCTTAGCCGATAACGGCACCGTTTATATAGCCAGCTCACAAGCTCCAATAGTTTATAAAATGGAGGTGGAAGACAAGTCGCCCAAAATATTTATTGCCCAACCAGACTTGCTTAGTATTCGCTCAATTGTATTGAATAAGAACAACGATTACCTCTATCTTAGTGATTACAGTAAGGGTTTATTTATCATTAATCTCGAAACTGGTGAAATGCGACACCCAGTAATGCCAGAGACATTAAACTCGAGTGGCATTGATGGAATGTATCGCTGGGGAGACTCGCTAGTAGTAATTCAAAATGGCTTTAACCCTGCCAGAGTTATGCGCCTGGAACTGGATGAAGCCGGTATCGAAGTTAAAGGCATGGCGCCACTGTTGATATCACAGCCTCTTTTTGACAATCCAAATTATGGGGTGATGCGCGGGGATCAACTTTATTTCTTTGCCAATAGCCATTGGGGCCTTGCAGATGCGCGTGGCAAAATATCGGCGGATAAGTTTAAGCCAGTACAAATAGTTAGAACAGATGTAAGCGAGGCCAAGAACCTGGTTACCCCGGATATGGAAATGGTTAAGCAAATTATGGAAAAGCGTAAGCAGCAAGCCGGCGCTAGTGCTGAACCTTAGTAGGTTTCTTTTAGATATTTAAACAGCGCCTCCGCAACATTGGGCCGAAATTTAGTTGATCGAAAATTGCATTCAGCGCGTCCGGATCTACCGGGCGTCGCTTAATATCTGGCGCGCTCAAGACCACCTCTGCATCAACATAGATTTCGGTCAGGCGTCTGGATAAATCAACAAGCTCGCGGTTGTCGCTTAATTTATTCTGCATAGATTTTGCCCCACGAATACTCAAGAAGCCAACCTCTCCCAAGCGTAGCCACAGGTTCTCTAGCGAACCAAAGTGGTTCAGCAAGGCGGATGCACCTTTCGGTCCAATCCCAGGCACTCCAGGAATGTTATCGACAGAATCACCGGTTATTGCTAGAAAATCAGCAATTTGCTCAGGAAATACTCCAAACTTACCTTTAACCCCGTTCCTGTCAAGCTGATTGCGGCGGCTAAAATCCCACCAGATTTCATCGCCCTGAATTAATTGGGCAAGGTCTTTATCAGCAGTTACAAGGCATAAATGTTTGCCGCTTTGGCGGTGATGCCAGGCCAGAGTGCCAATCAAATCATCGGCTTCGTAATGACCATCAGTAAAACAACTGATACCCATTGCCTGCCCAATTTGCTTACACCAATCAAATTGACGCTTTAGTTCTTCTGGGGCTGGGTCTCGATTAGCTTTATATTCTGGGTAAATTTCATTGCGTAGAGATGTGCTTAGAGATTCATCAAAAGCCAGGCCTATTTCATTTGCCCTGGTTTGCTCCAACAAGGTGCATAAAAACCCGGTGAATCCATAAACAGCATTGGTGGGTTGCCCTTTGTGGTCAACAAAATCTTCAGGATCGTTAGAAAACCAGGAACGAAAAATATAAATACTGGAATCGACCAACAGAGCGGTATCAGATGTTATTTGCATCGCAGCAGATTAACAGTTTTTAAGCCCCAAGTCAGAAGATTGGCTCTGAATATCTTCAACCCGCTTTCTTAGAACACTATTACGCGGGAAGTGGGCTAGTAAAAAGTCCATCTGGTCAGCTAGAATACGCCGACCCTGTAGATACACATACTCAGCATGGGTTGGAATAAAAGGAATAGCCAACAACTGCATTCCAGCCTGTTCAGGCGTGTAGTCGGCCTTATGGTTATTGCAACGCTTGCAGGCGGTAACCACATTATTCCAGTGATCAGCACCTTTTTGACTCAGCGGTTTTACATGGTCGCGAGATAATAAATGCCGGGGAAAGCGTTTGCCGCAATAAAGGCATAAAAATTGATCGCGTCGAAATAGTGATTGGTTGGAGAGAGGGGGGATGTAACCGTTTTTGAAGAGATGAGAGTAGGGGTGCTTACCTTGCGTGGCGAGAATGGCGTTAACAGTAATCATACTGCGCTGGCCGGTTACCGCCCGAATGCCCCCCCGTATTCGAAACACAGTGCTGCCAAGACTATATGTAACCTGGTCAAGGGCGATCAAGCGCACAGCATCTTGGTAATTGATCCACTCCAGTGGCATTCCAGATACATCGGTGCGTAGAACCTGTTGGTTTAAATTTTGCAATTTTGTCCCTCTAATAACAAACCTCTTAATAAGCTACTTGCATAGCTAAACCCAATATCTGGTGTATTCTCAACTTCTGTACACTATATATATGGTTTACAGCTCAAAGTCAAACATCAAGCCGTATGCTGAGCTAGCCAAAGAAGGTGGCGAGACGCATCATAATCTTCCGGATTGAATCAAATAAAAAGAAAGTTAGAAGCAAAAACCTGCTCACTCAAGAAGCAAGCGCATCCTCAAGCCGATTAGCTAATTTCTTAACCCGCGCATTAATCTGCTTCCTTTCAGTATCGAGTTTTTCAGCCTTGAGCTTCTCATCAGTAAGATTTAAAGCTGCCAGCACTGCGATTCTTTCCAGGGCCATTAAGCGACCACTGCTGCGAATTTCACGCATTTGCTGATCAAGCACACTAGCTGCCTGCATCAGAGATGGACGCTCTTCGGCTGTACAGTTAACCTGGTACTCGCGATCGAGGATCATTACAGAAATTGGTTCGGAGCTTTTGCTCATGAAAAGTTTTCGCTTATTTATACTAGATATTATTTAGGTCTGTTCAAGACCCTTGAGGCGCTGAATCATAGCTTCAACCCGGGTTCGAGCCTCATCATTTTTAGTGAGAAGACTTGCGCGCTCTGTTACCAGCGCAGATTGCCGTTCCTGCAGAGAACGGTTTTCTTCACGTAATTTATCCGCCGTATCCAGCAACTGTTGTAGCTGGTTTTCAAGGCGTTCGAGGTCATTGCGAGTTTCTTCTAAAGAGTTCATGCCAACACTATAATTTGTATTGGAATTTTGGTCAAATACATTAGACAAAGATTATGCAAATAATTCTAGCAGCAATCATTATCGTAATTAACATGAATGAATCAGTTGAATCTACGGGCAGAGCCTTTGACGCTATGATTCTACTGGTAAATTTAGGTTAAAATAGCTGGCATGAATACTGAACAATTACCCGATTTCGAAATTTGTCTGGCTGAGTGTGGTTTAGCCGCGAACCCAGTGGAGATGTCTGGCCTGCATGGCATGATATGTGGCCTGCTTTGTGCAAAGCCTGAGCTAGAACTTGATGAGCTCTACAGCGTTTTATCTAAAATGGGCGCAACCGATATTCTTGAAACCAGCATGTCCAGTCAATTGGAGCTATTGCTGCTGGTTACTAAAAACCAATTGCTAAGTGAGCAGTTTAACCTGCAGATCTGGTTGCCTGATGATGAAACCAGTCTGAGCAAGCGTACTAGTTGCCTAGGTGAATGGTGTAGTGCAGTGCTGGCCGGACTCAGCGAGCTTGCTGGCGACTATCTTGCTAATATAGATGGAGAGGCGAGCGAGGCTATTGGGGATTTCACGGAAATTTCCAGATTAGCGGAAGAGCCGATTGAAGGTAGTGAGGCTGATGAAGATGACTTCATGCATATTTCAGAATATTGCCGGGTTGCCTTATTGTTATTTCATGAGGCCTTGCGCGGGCCAGATGATAACGAGCAAATCCACTGATTTGTTGATACAGGAAAACGAAAAATAATGATTCAAGCAGCTGAATACGCCCGCCGGCGTGAAGATTTATTGCATATGACTGGAGAGGGCAGCATTGTGTTGGTTTCAGCCGCTGCGGAAAAAACCCGTAACAGTGATGTGCTTTAT
>CAZEFU010000149.1:0-5241 GCA_964511515.1 uncultured Wenzhouxiangellaceae bacterium | reverse complement strand
CCTGATTTATCATCTCTAACAACTCATCAGCTTGCAGGTTTAATGCAATTTTTAGTTTACGTAAAATTATATTGTTGTTAAGGCGGTTTTCTGGGGCAACTTGCTTACCATCTTTCTTACCGCGCCGATCATTGATAAAACCATTTAGAAAGATTGCCAATTGCTGGTCGCTGAGCGGTTGGTGTGCGGGGTCTTCTTCTTTTTTCAACCAATCGCTAAGCTGGCTTCTGCTCACCTCAAATTCTGCAGCGGCGAAAATTGCCAGCATTTGAGAATCGCTGAAGTCGAAGGTGTAGCGGATGCGGCGCAAGATATCATTATTGGTCATTAGGCGACTATAACACAGGCACTAAAGAAGTTTACTTGCTTGTTCTTAACTGAGTGAGTCACCGTGAAAATATCAATCACTATCCATCAATCTCGGCGCTGATTAGCCAGCAACTCTCTGGTTCCTGGTAAGTCCCCGAACAGTTTTTCTGAAAGCTCAAATACTGCTGGATCGGCTATGGCTTGAAGGAATTTCGGGTCCGATTTAAACAGCTGCCAACGCTCAAACACATTTAAATCTGCCTCACCTACCGCTGCACCACCCAATTTCTCATTCAGTGCAAAGGAGCTTCCACCACCAAATGTTGAGGTTTTCCGCATTGATGTATCACTAAATGTTCCATGTAATTGCTTTGAAAGCTGTTGGCGGTATTCTATGTCTGTTACCCAGCTGTTATAACTGATTACTAGATTATTCTTTCTGGGCTGAGCTATTAGCTGAGCTGCTATCCTGGCTATCATTTCCCAGTCATGCATTATTAATCTAAGGTCAGATACGCCACCCATTGAACCACGAGTTTGGATTAATTTGATGCGACTGGCGAGGCAATTAAATGGGTCTCGAATAATAAATACATTAAAGAAGTGCTGGCTTTCTTTGAGGTATTGGCTGCGTTTTTGTTCAAATTCTGTTTGAAATACGCTATGGAAGAAATCAGTATTTTCTAATTCCAGTTCCGCCAAGTCTTCGTACGAATATATCAATAAGTGTTTTTTCAAAGCACGCAAGGCTTCGGTTTCTATGCTCTCACTGATACCGCGAAGAACTCGCTGCTGATAGTTTTCATATGGGTCGTAATCGCCATGCCGAACATTGTTCAAAAAACAAACTGACTGGCCTGCATGTTGCTGCATTATCCATTCGATAATTGCATGGTTGCCACTACGCATTAGGCCGCAGACTCGAAGCTCGAGGAAGTTTGTAGTTTCTGTCGTCATCTTAGATTATTCATATGTTGGGTATATGATATTACTGTTTTTGATGAATAGTAAATGGTAGAGGGAAAGATGTTGGTTATTTGGGTTTGTTGTGATGTTTTTGCCTTAGGTTGCTGCGTATTGACTGCTACACGATCACGTCTTCTAGGAAATGCGGGTGGGATTATCCGGGGTCCACGCACCTAGCATGGATTCCGGGTTCGTCTATTCGACGCCCCGGAAAATCGAGCAGTGGGGTGATTCGGGAATATGGGTGCGGAGTTTCTTTGATATTTTCGCGATGTGTTGAGGTTCTGGGAGAGGGATGGTCTCAGGCCATCATGGCCTTCGCCCTACGGGCACCTTCGCTTCGCTGCGGTGACCAAAAGTGTTCCAGACATTTTTGTCGAACCCGTGCTGCGCACAGGTTCTAATCCCCTGTCGCTTCGTCAAACAAAAAACCCCCGCATTGCGGGGGTTGTTTGTTTGGCGGAGAGAGAGAGGGATTATTCGGCACATCCCTGTGCCTCACCCTTCGGGCTCGCTTCGCTCGTGAAAATTCGTTCCTGACGAATTTTTCGAACCCTTGGTGCTACGCACGGGGGTCTCATCCCTTGTCATTTCCGCCAAATAGAAAAGGCCCCGCCTTTGGCGGAGCCTTTTCTATTTGGCGGAGAGAGAGGGATTCGAACCCTCGATGGGCTTTTGACCCATACTCCCTTAGCAGGGGAGCGCCTTCAGCCACTCGGCCACCTCTCCGTATTCTTTTTCCTACACACCTAAAAAATTCTTTAGCGTAAATCAAAAATCCCCTACGCTTCAAGGGCGCACAGGATACCTGTTTCTGAGTGAATGGTAAAGGTTTGCGTGCAGTAGATTTAGTCAGAGTCTACTGCTGCACCGTTGGTTTTTTGCTGAATTTTGTTATAAATCTCTTCACGGTGTACCTGTACTTCTCTTGGGGCGTTGATGCCTACTCTGACCTGATTGCCTTTTACACCCAATACAGTCACAACAACATTGTCACCAATGATCAATTTTTCCCCGACGCGTCTTGTTAATATTAACATGAAAACATTCCCTATATCGCTAATCCATGTCACAACACACTGTTTCTTATGAACAAACTGCATGTGCGACTGCGAAACATAGCTTTTAAAGCCCCTTAAAAGACTATGTTGTCCTTTTGACTCCTTTGTTTGAGCCGATTTTGAATGCCCCAAATACATGGAACATACTTAATACTACAACAGTTTACTGGTTTTTTCTTACCTTTTATCCTGAATATCTTTCACCCAAGCATTAACACTATCAATTGCTTGGGGTAGTTTTGACACATTTGTACCACCAGCTTGGGCTAAATCAGCCCGGCCACCACCGCGGCCACCTACTTGCACGGCTATATGATTTACCAAGTCACCAGCATTATAGATTTGTGTGATCGACTTGCTTACTCCAGCTACGAGACGGACTTTATCGCCGTCTATACCTGCTAGTAGAATAACTGCGTTATCGAGGCTAGATTTGAGTTGATCCATGGTGGTACGTAGAATTTTCATATCGCCACTGGGTAATTCGGTAGCCAGCACCGTTATGCCATTTACCTCTACTGCTTTATCGCTCAATGATTGGCCTGAAGATGAGGCGAGCTTGGTTTCCAAGCGAGTATTTTCTTTCTCTAGCAGCTTCACCCGCTGCACCAACTGCGTTACTTTATCGGGAACATCCTCGATTGCAGTTTTTAGCAAACTGGCCAAGTTATCAGCGCGGGCACTTTGTTGCTGTACCCAACTAACAGCTTGCTCTCCAACTACAGCTTCTATTCTGCGCACTCCTGCGGCAATACCTGATTCAGAGACTAATTTGATTAAACCAATATCGCCGCTGCGATCTACATGGGTGCCACCGCATAATTCGACAGAAAAATCATCAAAGCTTAGTACTCGTACCTTGTCGCCGTATTTCTCGCCAAATAAGGCCATAGCACCAGCGTTTACCGCGTCCTCATAGCTCATTTGTGCAGTCACAGCAGTAATATTTTCTAACACCTTATGATTTGCTAAGCTCTCAATTATTTGTAGCTCGTTATCAGTTAAGGGGCCGGAATGGGTGAAGTCAAAGCGCAGTTTTTCAGCTGTAACTAACGAACCCTTCTGCTCTACATGCTCGCCAAGCGTATGCCTTAACGCAGCATGGAGTAAATGAGTAGCTGAATGATGGCGTCGAATGCACTGGCGTTTGGGTTTATCCACTGCCGCATTAAGAGTATCACCAGATTTAATCTGGCCTTGTGTTAACTCGCCGCTGTGGGCGTGATATACACCGGCCAACTTCTGGGTATCTGCAACAACAAAGGTCACGCCAGCAGATGATAATTGCCCACAATCACCTATTTGGCCTCCCGATTCAGCATAAAATGGGGTTTGATCCAAGATCAATATTGCTGGCTGCCCTGCCTCTAGTTGCGACTGTATCTGCCCATCTACAAGAATTGCCAAAACTTTTACAGCATTGTTATCGGTCTGCATGTATCCGGTGAATTCTGTAGCGGCTAAATCTTTGACCACATCAGCTGCTATGCTCTGGCTAGCGCCAAACTTTCCAGCGGCACGGGCGCGTTCTCGTTGTGCCTGCATGGCAGTCTCGAAGCCTTGCTGATCTATAGTCATGTTTTTTTCGCGGGCTATATCTGCGGTTAAATCCAGGGGGAAGCCATAAGTATCATAAAGTTTAAAGGCTGTCTCACCGGGTATTTCGCTTCCTTCAATATCATCCAGCACTGTTCCTAACAGGCGCATCCCTTGCTCCAGAGTTTGTGCAAAGCGTTTTTCTTCTTTCAGTAATACCTGCTGAACAGTATCTGCCTTGTCTTGTAATTCTGGATAAGCAGCGCCCATTTCTTTAACCAGTGCTGGCACCATGGCAGCAAAAAATGTTTGTTTTTGTCCCAATTTGTAACCATGGCGAATTGCCCGACGGATAATTCTGCGAACTACATATCCCCTGCCCTCATTGCCAGGAATAACTCCATCAACGATTAAAAATGCACAAGCGCGGATATGGTCAGCGATTACTTTAAGTGAGTTATTTTCTAAGTCTTTACACTCGGTCAGTTCGGCCGCCTTTGCAATTAACGACTGAAATAAATCAATCTCATAATTGCTATGTACTCCCTGCAAAATCGCTGCCAAGCGCTCCAGGCCCATGCCAGTATCTACAGAAGGTGCGGGTAAATCTGCCATGCTGCCATCGGCGGCACGGTCATATTGCATAAATACGAGATTCCAGATTTCTATATAGCGGTCGCCATCTTCTTCCGGAGTTCCCGGTGGGCCACCAGTAATCTGCTCGCCGTGGTCATAGAATATTTCAGTGCAAGGGCCACAGGGGCCGGTATCACCCATCGACCAGAAATTATCTTTAGCTCCGATTCTGGATAAACGCTCAGGTTTGATACCAATTTTATCCAGCCAGATCGCCGCTGCCTCGTCATCCTCATCGAACACTGTGATCCAAAGCTTTTCTGCTGGCAAGCCAAGTTCATTGGTAAGAAAATCCCAGGAATATTCGATTGCTTCTTGTTTAAAATAATCTCCAAAACTGAAATTGCCCAGCATCTCAAAAAATGTATGATGACGTGCGGTATAGCCTACATTTTCCAGATCGTTATGCTTGCCACCAGCACGTACACAGCGCTGTGAACTAACTGCACGTTTATAATCACGCTTTTCCGCGCCCAAAAATAGATCCTTAAACTGCACCATGCCAGCATTGGTAAATAACAGTGTTGGATCATTGCCAGGCACCAGCGAACTACTGGCTACGACCCGGTGTTCGCGATCGGCGAAGTAGTCAAGAAAGGTTTGGCGAATTTCTGCTGTAGATTTCATCTTGGTATTATAAGCACTGTTGTGCCTAATGTATTGATGCGATAGCTAAATTATTCGATTTAATCAATTAATCCCAAGGCAGGTCTTTAATTGCAGCCATTGACTG
>CAZEFU010000148.1:0-5257 GCA_964511515.1 uncultured Wenzhouxiangellaceae bacterium | reverse complement strand
AATTGCCTCAACTTCCGGCAGCACAGCTACAGTGCAGGCAGATGTATGAATTCGCCCCTGCGATTCAGTTTCTGGTACTCGCTGGACCCTATGAGTTCCAGACTCGAATTTGAAGCGTGAAAAGGCCAAAGCCCCGACTACGCGAGTGATAATCTCGCGGTAGCCACCATGTTCACCCTCGTTCGTACTCAAGACTTCAATTTTCCAACCACAATTTTCAGCATAGCGGCTGTACATGCGAAACAAATCACCAACAAAGATTGCCGCTTCATCACCGCCAGTACCAGCACGGATTTCCAGAAAGATATTGCTGTCATCTTTTGGATCTTTGGGAAGTAACAGAATTTGTAACTCGCGCTCTAACTGCTCTGCTTGCTCTGTGGATGTGTTTAATTCTTCAGTCGCTAACTCGCTTAACTCTGGGTCTTTGAGCATTTCCTCGGCCTCAGAAATAGCCTCTTGAGTTTGCTGCCAGCTCTTGAAAGCCATTACTACCGGCTCAAGTTGCGAGTATTCACGTGCCAGATCCCGAAATTTATTGTTATCGCTCATAACCTCCGGATCGCCCATAAGCAAGCCTACCTCCTCATGCCGAGAAGATATTTGTAGCAGACGGTCGCTAATGGATTGTTTCATTTACAATTCTCTTAAATCAGAGCAACATATATTTGCACACAAGTGTACAGCAAATGTCTTTCTGTGAAACTTAGAATAATTACAATATAGTTTGAACTCTATAGTCTATCTACTCGCAATGAATTTTCTACTCTCTACAAGCCATTTAACAGCTGATTCTGGGTTAAACTATTCACAGACTATTAAACAGGCACAAGGATTATCAATGCCAATCCCATTTGCTCAGCCAATTTCCTTCTACAAAATGAGAATATCAGGTTTTTTTATTGTCCTGGCACTAGCAGCTGCTTGCTCTAGTCCAGTTAAAACCGAAAGTCAGCAAGCAACAACTGACATACAAAGCCAAACGATGGATGCCGATACCCTCTATCGGGTCATGGCCGCCGAGCTTGAAGGCAGCGCGGGTGAAGTTAGCAAGGCACTATCAAATTACCTGGAAGCGGCCTTGCTTTCTGACGACCCAGAGGTGGCTAAACGCGCTACAATCTTATCAATTCGGGGACGCAGTTGGCAACATGCGGCAATGGCAGCGGATCGCTGGCAATTACTTGAGCCGAATAATCTTGATGCCACCAAAGCTTTGGCGACCGCTCAACTTGCCAGTGGCAACTATAGTGCGGCTGGCTATCAACTGGAACTATTGTTTTCCGGAATGGCCGGTACAGAGGCAGAAAAGTGGCAGGCTATTACCGAGCTCTTGGTGAATGCGCCTGGCGGAGAAAATGCCATGGATTTGTTTCAGCAGTTAAGGGATAAACACCCATTAACTGGCAATCCTGAAGCAGTAGCCGAGGCCAGATTAGCGCAAAGCAGACTAGCTGCAAAGCTTGCCAACTTGCAGCTAGCAAGAGAATTATCAGTTGCCGCTGCTAATACTTTGCAGGAAAGCACCAACGCACAAATATGGGCTGGGCGACTAGCTATCTCGGCTGGAGATATGCCAGCGGCAACACCATTTTTTAAGCAAGCGTGGAAAATCGAGCCAGAAAATGAAGACTTAGCCATAGCCTACGCCGAGATGTTACACCGCCAGAAGAGAGTGCTGGAGGCAGACTCAGTACTTGCCAGCTTGCCGCAAACTGGCTCAGTAATTATTAATCGAATGATGTTTGCAGTTGTGGAAAAGTCACATCCGCGAGCGGAAAATTTGTATCGGACATTGGCTGTTGCTGTCGATGCAGATACTCCTGAGCATGCCTTAAGAATGGCACGTGCAGCAGATTTGCTAAGATTTAATGACGATGCGATTAAGTGGTATAAGAGGGTACCTGAGACAGAAGATAGCTGGTTACCTTCACGCTTGCGTCTGGCAGTGCTACTAACCGATCACCAGAGTTATGCTGCTGGTATGGATGTACTAGAGCAGCTCAAACAGGACCAGCGCAGTGAGGTGATTGAGCAGGCATGGCTGGCAGAGACACAAATATTGCAGCGCGACAATAAAATTGAAGCGGCAGTTGGGGCATTGCAGTCCGGCCTGATTCAATTACCAGACTCGATAGAGTTGAATTATTCACTCGGCCTGTTACAAGCTCAATTAGGAAATGTAACTGCAGCCGAGACTGCATTTCTTAAAGTTTTAAGTGTGCAGCCTGATAACCCAGCCGCTTTGAATGCATTTGGTTACACCCTTACAGATCTTACGGATCGGCACAGCGAAGCACTGGAATATATTCAGCGGGCTTATGCGCTTGAGCCAGACGATATAGCAGTTATTGATTCTATGGGCTGGGTGATGTACCGCTTGGAACGGTACCAAGATGCTGTGCGTTTCTTGAAATTAGCATTCTCGCAAGATAAAAATGCAGAGATAGCCGCCCACTTGGGCGAGGTGTTGTGGGTGATGGGTTTGCAAGCAGATGCTAGAGAGATATTTGCAGAAGCGCAGATTATCGATCCAGAGAATGTAACCCTGGTTAAAACCCTGGAGCGTCTTGGGCTTTGAGTAAGCGGATATTACTGCTTGTTTTGGTATTTATGCTCTCAGCTTGTGCAACCAAGCGACCAGTAGAATACCCAGAATCCGGTAGGTTACAGGAAGAAAATCGAGTTTTATGGCTGCAGCAGCATGCACACTGGAAGTTTGATGGCCGATTCTCTATTCGCATTGAAAGCGGTAAGAGCAGCGAGGGCGGCAGTGGTAATTTAAGCTGGAGGCAGAACGCCGATACTTTGGAAATAGGTTTCTACGGTGCTTTTGGGCGAGGTGCTTGGCAGTTACGGGCTAATTCAGAATTTGCAGAGCTTTCGCTTGCTGATGGCAGGGTGGTGAAGGGCGTTGATGTTGCAGCAATCATCAAAGCAGAGCTTGGCTGGGATATACCAATCGAAAACTTTTCTTTGTGGTTGCGCGGAATGCCTGGAAACTTTTCCAGAGTTAATTCCAGGGATAGCTCAGGTCGGCCAGAAAGCATCACTCACCAAGCCTGGCAGGTTAAATACCTGAGCTGGATGCAGGTAGAGGCATATTATTTACCCAAGAAAATTGAACTGACAGCTCCAGGGCGAAAACTCAAGCTTTCGGTAAAAAACTGGGAATTCTAGCTCGCATAATTCATTAAAGATCCGGGAGTTGCCTTGTAGTTGGCGAAACCATTTGTTCGAGCAGTGAAAAACATAGCGATCGCTATGGTTTGAAAAGGTTGCGACAAAATTTAAAGGCAGCTGCAGAGCAAAATCACTTATAACATGATGTAGTCGCATGTAAACATGAGTTACAACTGAAGCTCTTGAATAACAACATGTTTATCATTATCTGCTCGGTCCTGGTGGAATATGCGTTAAGTTTTTACAACATTTTTCACATTTTTTCTTAACTCAAATGTTGACAAGTTCGGTGCTCCCATTCACAATTCGCATTCCTGTTGGGACGTGGCCAAGTTGGTTAAGGCACGGGGTTTTGATCCCCGCATTCGCAGGTTCGAGTCCTGCCGTCCCAGCCATTTAATTGTTTCGCTACAAAGGTAAAGATTGGTGGCCATTTCATTGACCAACCCCACTTCCTTGATGGTCTTCGGCGGCAACGCCAATTTGCCTCTGGCTGAGGCTATATCTCATAATCTTGGTGTCACCCTTGGTAAAGCCGATATTGGTCGCTTTAGCGATGGCGAAGTAATGGTGGAGATACAGGAAAATGTGCGCGGTAGAGATGTTTACATAATCCAACCTACATGCGCCCCAACCGCTGATAATTTTATGGAATTATTAGCGATGATTGATGCACTGACCCGGGCCTCTGCCAGTCGTGTAACAGCTGTTATTCCATATTTCGGCTATGCCCGCCAAGATCGGCGACCACGTTCTGCAAGAGTGCCAATAACCGCCAAAGTAGCTGCCAAGATGATATCTGTGGTTGGTACTGATCGGGTGGTTACAGTAGATCTGCATGCTGATCAAATTCAGGGTTTCTTTGATATCCCAGTGGATAATGTCTACGCCTCACCAGTTACTTTGGCAGATATTTGGCAGCACCATGCCAATTCAGAAATGGTAGTGGTTTCCCCAGATGTAGGTGGTGTTGTTAGGGCGCGTGCTATTGCTAAACGCTGTGGTGTAGATCTTGCAATTATCGATAAACGCAGGCCCAAGGCAAATGTTGCTAAGGTGATGAATATTATCGGTGATGTAAGCGGTAAAACCTGTGTTTTGGTCGATGACTTGGTAGATACAGCCGGAACATTATGCGCTGCCGCCGCTGCTCTCAAAGAGAAAGGCGCAACCAAAGTAGTAGCCTACTGTGTTCACCCTGTTTTATCTGGCCCTGCAATCGATAACATCAACAATTCTGAGCTCGACGAGCTGGTAGTCACCAACACCATTCCATTAACTCCAGCAGCACAAACCTGCGACCGTATTCGGCAATTATCAGTTGACCAGTTATTAGCAGAAACTATTCGCCGTATTTCCCAAGGTGAGTCAGTTAGCTCGCTATATGTTGATTAGCTTTGAAACTAATGCTGCATTAAGCCGCAGGTAAGCATACCAATACCTGGATTATTCTTAGCCTTGCAATACTGGTAAACTCTCTGCATGAGCCTGCGCCAAAAACTTCTTCTTCTTGCCCTGATTACTTTAGTTCTACCAGTTAGTGGCTGGCTGCTTTTGCGTGAACTGGAAGGCTTCTTACGTGCTGGCCAGCAACAAGCACTACAGGCAACTGCTGCAACCATGGCGCGTTCAATTCAAAGCAATATGCAAGAGATTGCCAGCGCCAAAGATAGTGATATAAAGGTAAGCCAAGGACAGGGTATAATTCTGGATGGGTATTTATCAGAATGGTCAAAGCAGGCTGATAACTGGCATGAATTTGAGAGTGAAGATGGGCAATTAAAGATGAGAGTTGCCGCGCGTAGCAATGGCAGGCAGCTTTGGTTAGCATTACGAGTTCACGATACAACTCCAGTACGAGAGAACCTGGCAATCGAAGGGGCAATGGATGGTCTGGAGCTAAGTTTATTCGGCGCCCAAGGTATGACTAACTTTCGCGTCGTCTCTGCCGGTAACGGCCCGTTAACCTTAAAAAGTAATCAAAGCAGTCAGCTCAGTGGGTATTGGCTGGATTCAGGCACTGGTTATCGAATTGAACTGGAAATACCACTAACTATGGCAGTAGCGGGACTTA
>CAZEFU010000147.1:0-5262 GCA_964511515.1 uncultured Wenzhouxiangellaceae bacterium | reverse complement strand
TCAGCGCCTGGTGGCAGGTCAAAACCGATATCCAAGCCACTAAGGCGAGATTCCATTTCAACTACTACTTCTGGCTTTACCCCAAGGTCATTGGCAACTACTTGAACTTCTTTATGGCTCAACCAACCAAGGCGTTTTTTGGAGCGGCGTAGATTGAAAAACAATTTACGCTGGGCTTTGGTAGTGGCAACCTTAACGATTCTCCAGTTACGCAGAACGAATTCATGCATTTCTGCGCGGATCCAGTGCACTGCAAAAGAAACCAGGCGCACACCGCGATCTGGATCAAAGCGTTTAACTGCTTTCATCAGGCCGATATTGCCTTCTTGAATAAGGTCTGCCAGTTGCAAGCCATAGCCGTTATAGCCACGGGCAACATGAACTACAAAGCGCAGATGCGCCATAACCATGCGCTGGGCAGCGTCTAGGTCTTCGTTTTCAACGAAGGCGCGCGCAAGCGCTTGTTCTTCCTCGAGAGTAAGAACAGGTATTTTGTTCACTTGCTGAATATAGGCCTCTAAGGTGCCTACACCAGATGGTACGGGTAGTGATTTAATCATCAGTTCGGCGCTCATCTTTCCTCCGGACAGAACCTGTCATATTAACATTAAAATGCCTTCAAGCCAAACAATACCAACATATCTTGTAGTGTTGTCGTACTTGGTAGGCATTGGGAAATGACTGCATGATGGCTATGTTGCTGTTGCTGCAGGGTTTCCCTTATTGCTTGATTAGATACGGAATGGGGGTGAAAGTTCCCGGGGAAAGCATATGCAGTGGTACCGGGTTCTAGCGGAAATGTACTAGCATTATCCGGGATCATTGTCGCACTGGAATGACGGACGGGGGGGTCGGCTTGGGTTCCGGGGTCGGCTTGGGTTCCGGGGTCGGCTTGGGTTCCGGGTTCGGCTATTCGCCGCCCCGGAATGACGAGTATGGGGTAGGAATGACGAGTATGGGGTAAGAATGACGGGTTTGTGGGTTGGAATGACGACTTGGGTATTGCTATGGATTGAGGTGGTGGAGGTGGCGGCGGACTGCGAGGGCGGCGCCGAGCAGGCCTAATATTCCTCCGCCGAGCAGGACTAGCAGGCTGCCATTTATTCCGGGGGTTAAGAGTTCGAACTGGCTTTGGTAGCTGAGTAACAGCCTTTGCAGAGGGGCTGAAATCAAGCTTAAAGCCACTCCTATCAAGGATATTGCCACCAATCCACCTAGCAGGCCATACCAGAAACCTGTGTATAGAAATGGGCGCCGTATAAATGCCTCGGTTGCCCCAACTAATGACATTACTTCTATTTCTTCGCGGCGATTCTGTATATCCAGACGAATGGTATTGCCGACTACAAAAATTACTGCAAAACCGAATAAAATTGCCAAGATTCGACCAATTGTAGCTGCCAGACCCATAATTGCCTGCAAACGCTCTAGCCATTTGAGATCATATTGGGCAAAATCAACATTCGGATAAGACTCAATCTGGGTGAGTAATTTCTCAATTTGCTGGGCTGCAGTATCCTCCTGTAGCTCTATATCTGCCTCAGATGCGTGTAGCTGAATCTCAAATACCCAAGGCAAGGGATTATCGCTAAGCGCATCAACAGCGGCAGCAAAGCCTGAATTTTTCCTAAAATCTGCCAATGCCTCATCTGGGGATAATGCTACTAGCTTTTCAACTTCTGGCCAGGCGCGAACATCTGCAGCTAATTTATCAACTTCAGTGGAGCTAACTCCTGCGTTCAAAAACACACTAATGCTGGAAATATCTTCAGTGGCCGGATTTACCTGTTGCAGATTTTTTAATGCCACCCAGAGCCCAAGAGGTAATGCCAGCGCTATACCTAATACCGCTACTGTCATGATGGTTCCCAATGGGCTGCGCATCATTGAGCCAATACTGGAAAAGAAGCTGTACACATGCCGCGTGCCCCAGGCGCGCAGGCCGAGGTTAAACTTGCCTTCTGATTTTCTTTCTGCCGCAACCATTAAGCCAAAGCACCAGTTGCTTGCTGATTCAGGATTTTCCCTTGCTCCAAGACCAATACTCGGCGTTGCAGGCGTTGAATCAGAGCAATGTCATGGCTGGCAATCAATACAGTTGTGCCCAACTCATTAAGGCGACAAAAAAGAGTCATTAAATCAGCCGATAGATCAGGGTCGAGATTACCTGTGGGTTCATCTGCTAGCAATACCGGGGGATTACTGACAATTGCCCGGGCAATGCCAACCCGTTGTTGCTCGCCACCGGATAAACTAACTGGCATCACTCGTTCTTTGCGTAATAAGTCGACCTGATCGAGCGCTGCTCTTACCCGTTTGCTTATTTCCTGATAACGCCAACCAGCAATCAAAAGAGGAAGAGCTACATTATCGAATACGGTTTTATCGCTGAGCAGTTTGTGATCCTGAAAAATCACTCCAACACTGCGCCGCAGTAAGGGAAGTTTGCGTCTGGGAATATTGGCTAGATTTCTTCCATGCAGAAATACCTGCCCGCGACTGGCACGATCAAGCAATGCTATCAAACGCAACAGCGTGCTTTTGCCCGCACCAGAATGACCGGTTAAAAATGCCATCTCCCCTGCTTCCAAATGAAAACTAACATCACTAAGTGCTTGTACCCCACCCGGATAGCGTTTGCTTACTCGTTCAAATTTAATCACTTTATGCCACCAACTGATTAAAGCTGAGAATCGGCAACATTACTGCCAAAACTATTAGCAAAACAAAACCACCGACTAATAAAATCAAAGCTGGCTGTAACAAGCCAACCAGGGTTTCAGAAATCATAGTTAAATTATCTTCTTGGGTCTGGGCTGCTCGTTCCAGCATATTATCTAACTCGCCCGAGCTTTCACCAACCTCAACTAGCCGCAGTGCCAACGGTGGAAACGCGCCGCTATTGCGCATAGCCTTACCCAATGGACTACCCTCGATAACATCCTTACTGATACCTGCCAATTGCTTGCGTAAAGCCGCATTTGGCATCACTCTTGTTGCTACTGGCAAGGCTTCTGCCAGAGGTACCGAACTGCTTACCAATAAACTCAAGGTGCGAATAAATCTGGTGGTATTAATGCCGCGAATGAATTTTCCAATTAGCGGCAGGCGAAGCATCATTGCCTGTATTCTCTGTCTTATTTCAGGCCGTTGCCAACCGCTATATAATAAAGTCGCTATTAGAACCAATAACAACAGCAAGTAGACTCCGTAACTGCCAAGAAACTCACTGCTGGACATTAATGCCTGGGTTAACCAGGGTAGTGTTTCACCACTGCGTTCAAAAACTGAGGTAACTCTGGGAACTACAAAAACCATCATTGCAACTACTACAACGATAGCTACAAGGGTCACAACTACTGGATAAATAAGAGTCATGCTCAGGCGCCGGGTAATCGACTGGCGCTGTTCAGCATGTTCGGCTAAGCGTTCTAATACTACATCCAGCTTACCGGAACGCTCACCGGCATCAACCGAGGCCACCACCCAGGGTGGAAACTGACGCGGATAATCGCTCATTGCCGAGGCCAGTGTTCGGCCTTCCAATACATTGGAACGAATAGCAGCTAGCAACTCTCTGGAAGCGGGTTTATCTGTTTGCTCAGCTACCGTTGCCAAGGCTTCATCTACTGGCAATGCTGCGCGGGTCAAGGTAGCTAATTGGCGCAATACCAACACCAGCTCAGAGTTGCCGAGGTGCAAGCGTCTGCTGGGGGTCTTGCGTTTATCATCGCCCACCACTTCAACTTCTAGTGGTGCCAAGCCCTGATCTCTTAATTGTTGGCGCATTTGCCGGGCAGAGTCAGCTTGAGCTACTCCCTTGATGGTTTGGCCTTTATCATCCAATGCCTGCCATGAGTATGCTGCCATTTAATTCTGCCAGGGCCAGTTAATACTAATTGAACAGCCGTGCCGGTGACCATTTTTTCGCAGGACAAGGCGCATTAAGCGCAGTGTGCCTAGCGCACATAAGCGAAATGCAACGCCGGCCTGCGAAAAAATAGCCCCGGCCCTCCGTGTTGCATCCCAGAATGGGCCATGCGGTGTTACTCGTCGTTCATTTAGAATAACCAAACCTCTCTCCTCGAGCCTTGCATGGCCCATTCTGGGATGCAACACGGCTGCTCAATTAGTATTAATTGACCCTAGTAACCCGAACCAGCTCATCCAGGCTGGTGATTCCGGCTTGGACTTTCCCCCAACCGTCATTGACGATAGATGGCGAGTGCACCCGCACATTTTCTAACATTTTTACTTCGGTAGCCTGCTGGTGAATTAATTCACGCAAGGCATCATCTACCCGAATGATTTCATAAATACCGGTTCTGCCTCGATAAGCTTGCTGGCCAGATTGTAATTCGGTTTGTGGCTGCCAAACTTTAGCGCCTGTTTCAAAGGGTAAATTTAAGGCAGCAAAATCAGATTCGCGCGCCTCGCGTTGTACCGCAAACTCAGAATTTAAATTACGCACCAGCCGTTGCGAAATCACGCCTAACAAGGACGATGATAACAAGAATGGTTCAATGCCCATATCACGCAAGCGGGTTACAGCGCCAATGGCACTATTTGTGTGCAGGGTTGATAAGACCAAATGACCAGTTAAACTTGCCTGCACTGCAATTTGCGCGGTTTCAAGGTCGCGAATTTCGCCCACCATAACCACATCAGGATCTTGGCGTAAAATGGCTCTAAGGCCGCGAGCAAAGCTCATATCTACTTTGCTGTTTACCTGGGTCTGACCAATGCCATCGATGTAGTACTCGATTGGGTCTTCAACCGTCATTATATTTCGTGACTGGTCGTTAAGGCGTGCTAAGGCAGCATATAAACTGGTGGTTTTACCGCTACCGGTAGGGCCTGTAACTAATAAAATTCCATGCGCTCGATGGATCAATGAATCTACCACCTCTAAATGTGCGCTAGACATACCCAAGTGAGTCAGGTCGATGCGCCCTGCTTGTTTATCCAGCAATCTTAATACCACCCGCTCGCCGTGACCAGATGGGAGCGTGGAGACCCGAATATCTACTGGTCGACCTGCCACTTTTAATGAAATTCGTCCATCCTGAGGCAAACGCTTCTCGGCGATATCCAGACGTGCCATAACTTTAATACGAGACACCAACAATGGTGCAAGCTGCCGTGGCGGGGTCATTACTTCATCCAATACACCATCAACCCGCAGCCGAATAGATAAACGATTTTCAAAAGGTTCGATATGAATATCCGATGCACCTTCTTTAACCGCCTCGGTAAGCAGTG
>CAZEFU010000146.1:0-5313 GCA_964511515.1 uncultured Wenzhouxiangellaceae bacterium | reverse complement strand
TACCAACAATCGTTGATGCCACAGCAGGCCTAGCAAAAGATGCCTTTGTGTTGGCAAGCCTCGGCTGCAAAGTGCACATGCTAGAGCAATCTCCGGTTATTGCAGCATTGATAGAAGATGCACTCAGGCGTGCCAGAAGTTGTCCAGAATTTTTACCAGTAGAAAATTCTAGCCTGAGTTTGCAACAAGGCAATAGTATTGAGCTGCTGGCAGAAATAGCCAAGAACGACCCTCCTGATACTATTTACCTTGATCCAATGTACCCCGGTCGTAGCAAAAGTGCTGCGGTAAAGAAAAGCATGCAATTATTGCAACGTCTGTTGGGGCATTCAACAGATCAAGCAGACTTACTGCAAGCTGCACGTAGTTGTGCACTTAACCGGGTAGTGGTAAAACGCCCTAAAGGCGCAGAGTTTTACACAGCTGCTAAACCATCAATGAGCATCAGTTCACGCAAAACTAGATACGATATCTATTTGTAAGTGTCAGCTCAGCCTGCTAGCTATTCGATTCAGTTAATTGCTGGGTTATTTTTCGCTTCACTGGCGGGAATATATTCCCAAATCGCAGCAGTGCCTTGCGCGCCAGACGGTGCAGGGGTTTATCATTGGTGAATATCTTAACGATAGCGTTAGTACCCATATAAATTGGCCTGGCAACCCGGCGGTGCTTGGTCTCATAAGCTTGCAGTAGCTCTGAACTGCCAATGTCAGCACCAGTCATCCCAGCTTCTTTGATCAATGTGGCTAGAGTATGTTGGCTTCTCAAGCCCAGATTAAACCCATGAGCGGTAACTGGGTGCATGCCAACTGCAGCATCACCGATAAGCGCAAAACGTTCACTGGCAAAATGATTAGCCCATACTGCCACTAATGGATATGGATGCCTTTTACCGCATAATGTCATTTCCCCCAGTTTGCTGCTGTACTGACTTTCCACATGCTGATTGAACTCATCTACACTCATAGCCATGATGCGCTCAGCTTTGCTTGAAGATACGGTAATTACTATGGATGACTCATGACTAGATAATGGCAACACTGCCAGTGTTTCACCATAAAAGAAGCATTCGTGGGCGATGCCATGATGCTCGCGCTGATGTTGCATACGCGAGACGATACAGACCCTTCCAAAGTCATGCATATTGGCTGAGATACCCATTTTGCGACGAGTTTCTGAGAAGCGACTATCTGCTGCAACAAGCAATTTAGTTTCAATGCTCTTGCCATTGGCAAGAGATACAGTAGCACTGCCTGTATTTTTCTGAACCGCGCTCACTGAGGTATCAGTTAGTAGCTCTACATTAGGCAGGGTGCTGGCCTTCTCATATACGGCTTTGCGAATCAGGTGGTTGGAGACATTAAAACCTAGAAAGCTCTCGGCAATATCTTCGCTATCGAACTTGAGGGTGTAGGGTGAATCACCATCCAATACCTTGGCTTCTTTAATGGGGAATATCTCTGCCTCTGGTATCAAGTCCCAAATTCCCATCTGTTGCATTAGTTTTTGTGAAAAATGGGTTAGTGCAATATCTCTACCATCGTAGGCAGGTTCTGCAATCTCAGCTTCACTTAAGCTCTCAACCACTAGCACGTTCAGTCCTGAGTTTGCCAGAGAGCTAGCAAAACTCAACCCTGCAGGACCTGCACCAATAATCACAATATCTTTCTTCATTATCGACTCCGCAGAAATCACACATAGATAAATACGATGGTTAATTATCCGCTAATTGAAGTTTGGAGTGCTTGACATGCGTCAGGCGAATTCAATTATGTTGGAACTCGCGAGTTTACTCGGGTTCCATAGCCTTTGGCCTGACAGTGATCTTTACTAGAATGTTGGCGCAGGATCGAATGTAGACAACAAAGATTCGATTAGTGCTGCTATATCATTTCGATTTTGTGCGTTAATTTCAAGAATAGAAGCTGCGGGTGAATTAACGCTCAATACCTCACGGTAATCATCAAGCTCGTAGTGTTTTTTTATATCTTGCTTGGTGATCCCAACGACAATATTGGTTCTAGCAATAAAATATTTAAATTTTTTCAAAAAAAATCGTAATGTATTTAGAGCGTTTTTATCACTACCGTCAACTAATAAGATTAAGCCCGATCCGTTTTTCGTAAGGATATCCCACATGAAATCAAAACGCTCCTGTCCGGGAGTGCCATATAAATGAATTTTTATACCATTTTTTAAGGCAATGGCGCCATAATCAAGTGCAACTGTAGTGTTTGTCTTTAGGAATTTAGTGCCATCACTTATGGCTTCCTCAGTTGTTACTGCTGGGTGATCACTTATTGCGCTAATTGCAGTTGTTTTCCCTGCGCCCACAGGCCCTGTGAAAATTATTTTATAGCTCGATTTCATTACAGGGTTTATCTTAACAACTATCGGTTGCTAATGAAGCTGCCTAATATTTTAGAAAACATATCTTTTTTGCTTGCTTCGTCAAGTCTTTTAACATTATCTATTTTGCTTTCTTTTTCTATTCTGGCACTATTTATTGCTTGCATAGCGCAAAATAATGCAAATACATATCTTTGTGGTATTTTTAATTCTGTGGCGGTAGCATTTATTGACATGGGTTTTATCGACCAAGCGGTGGCTATTTGATCTGCATACTTAAATGTACTCAATTTAGAGAAATCTGGCCAATAAATTATTTCAACTATATTATTTAGGCTTGTGTCCTTAGGTAACCTGCCTTTGCTAGCTAATAATGCTGATTCCCAGACTATTTCTACGGCATCTACGGCTGTGCCGCCCTGGCTTAATTCTGAGTTAGAGTTAATTTGAGTTAGCGTAGTATCATCGAATATTGGTTTAGCCTGCGCGTGTTTAAGTTTGCTCCAGTTAAAGCTGTAAAACTGTTGGCTGCTGTTTTCATATAATATTCTTCCAGATGAAGTTTTAATGAGTACATCTGATTTGCTTAGTTTCCCCATCTTTATTGCTTTCGCCAAGTGGTGGTATAAGTATTTATCTGGCGTAATATATATATGACTTGAATTACTGGAGTTGTTTAGGTCTATATCAGCATTGGAGCCCACATACGCTCGTAGCTTAAACCGTTGATGCGAATTAATATCACTATTCATTTGGTTGTTAGTCGATGCGTTTTTATTAAAGGTCGGAGTGTTTGGCGTTAAATTTGAATTGTTGTTATTGCCAAGTGACGTGTTAATATTATTACTATCTGATGAAGTTATCGATACAACTTCAGATGCCGAGCCTGCTTCACTTTTCTTTATGCGGTTGAATATCGTATCAACTATTTCTTTTAATCGATTTTGCTGTATTGGCTTTGCCAAGCCAATTAGTTTTTCTTCATTTATGAACTCATCTTCCTGCTTATGTAAAACAATTGCGTATTGGTTGTCTTCTCTCAAAGTTTTCCAAAGATCACTTGCAACACTGCGGTCGAGATCAACTATCAGTAGCTCGGCTCCCTCACTGAACTTGCATAGTATGGCATTGGTGCATAAACTGGAATTAAAATAATAATTCAGTGTATTCTTGGTTATGTTGTCCAAGTCTATTAAATGAACTTGTAATTTAATTGACGCACTCATATCACTACTCGTTTACAGATAGTTTGTTGTTTTCATTGAGTGATAATAATTAGGCAGAGCGACCTCTTTAATCCTTTATGAATTCAGACTGCCTTCATCACTATAGCTTGCGGATCACACGTTTAGTCCGTTAGTGCGTCAATTAAGTCTACCACAAACTCTGAATCTTCTTGGGTTTGATTTTCCCATGACTCAAAACCGAGTGACTGCAGGATGCTCAAGCCTTTCTCTTCATTATGCATATTATTGAGCAATTCCCTTATATCTTCTGTACGCTTCGATAATTTTGGGCCAACCAGAAAGATATGTCTAATCACAGAAATTTGACTGGTAATAATTGGTTTAATCTGGCTCTTGACAAATTTAGACATGTCCTCGTAGGCATCCTGAAGAAAGAAGCCTGCGTCTGCACTTTGATTGATAAGGCTTTTGGCCACCAATACATAACTTCTGTGGGTTGAAGCGTTTATGTTTTCTGCGCTTAAATCAGCAGACTCCAGCATGATCATGCTGATATTGTTTACCTGCGGGTCATCCGCCATAGCAATATTGCAGTTTTCTTTTAAATCCTCAACGCACTGGATATCGGAGTCCGCTTTGACGCAAATTACCGCCTCATCCGGTTTATTTGCTGGCGCTGCAATGGCCATAAAACCCTTTTCTCGGATCAGCATGGCGGCCTCATAAGGGTTGGCAAAGATCAAATCTATTTGATCATCAATAATATCTTTTCTCTGTACTTCAAATGAATCATAGAGCTCAAGGTGAATGGGTTCACTAATTTGTTTCTGCAACCAAGTGTTAAAAATATACCAGCCAGCAATATAGTCAGGTGAAAAATCCGGGCTTACCGTCATTGTGTAAGTCATGTATTTTTCTCCTCGGCCAACATGGTTCTGTAAAGCTCGGCAGATTCATTAACTTTGGTTCTTGAGGGTTTTCTCCTGACTGATGCAAAGCCGACTATTACACCATTACGCACATTGGGAACAACAACTGCATATACCCAGTAGAAAGCACCGTCTTTTCTCAGATTTTTAACATAGCCACGCCACTTCGTTCCTTGGTTTACAGTATCCCATAAATCTTTGAAAGCCGCGCTCGGCATATCAGGATGTCTTAGTATGTGGTGTGGCTTTCCAATTAACTCATACATCGCAAAACCGGACATTTCTACAAAAGCTTGGTTACAATGGGTGATATTACCCATCGTATCAGTGCGCGATACAATCAATTTGCCTTCAGGAAATTGCACCTCTTCATCGATAAGTGTTCTTTCGGCTTGAGCACCATCAAAGTAATTAAGTTGTACTTTAGTCATGGTGGAATCCCTCCTCGATTAATTTGGAAATTTTCTTGATCGCCTGTTTGGCACCAAGAAGAATCAACCTCAGTTTAATTATTCTTTGCCCATTGATGTTAGCACAACACCGTTACCAGCTTTCCTCATTAATACATAGTCACCGTGCCCTTTTGAGCAACACTTGATCCAGGTCATCTCTTTCTGGTGGTAAATTTGTTCGACTACATCGAAATGTTCTACAGTCGTACCCGCCGACATAGCCATCTCGGCGGGGTTAGTAGTCCTGAGGCATTTGAACATGCCTCAAAATGAGGCGCTGAAATGTCTACGTTTTAGGGGAAGCCCATTCAGTCTGTGAGTGTATCTATAAGGTCAATCATAAACTCTGAATCTTCTTGGGTTTGATTTTCCCATGACTCAAAACCGAGTGACTGC
>CAZEFU010000145.1:0-5323 GCA_964511515.1 uncultured Wenzhouxiangellaceae bacterium | reverse complement strand
ATCAGGCCCAAACGTCAGTGGTAGCGCCGGGTGGGTATCTTTTTCAAGTTCAGGAAAGGGACAGTTAACAAATATTACAGTACCTTCAGGGGATAAGTCTTTGGTAGAACCAAATGCAGCAGTATTATCAGTATCTTTTGCGGCCCGATACGCCCAGCTACGCTGAGCACGGTTAAAGGGTAGCTCTTCCCGATCCATAGCAAAAAAATACTGTCGAAAAAACACACCTAAATGCTCAAATAAGCCCCGGAAACGCCCCACTACCGGATAATTTCGTAAGATAGCTTGCTGGCTTTGGGTTCTATCAATAATATAAGTAATTAACAACAGCAAAAAAACCATACCAATAGCGAAAACAAATAATGTAGTTAATAAATTTATTGCCTTTAGTACAAACCCACTAAGCTCTGACATCTTTTCACTCCTGAGACCCACCGATATGAATCGGGAGTACAGTATATTGTATATATAAGGAAACTCTGATTAAATCATGAATACATACCTTGAGTCCAAGGCTTGAGCATAGATTCCCCAACCCACACATAGAAACGCGACTATAGCACAAGCTATTGATGCCTCTATGTAGGGGTTAAGGATAACATCAGCTCTGGCGATATATTACACTTACCATACGGCCAGTTACACCATCACGACGGTATGAGTAAAACCTACGATCCGTATAAGTACAGTATTGGCCACCATAAAATAGCTTAAGCCCCTGTCTTTGTAAGCTGAGCCTGGCCAGAAGTAATAAGTCAGCCTGCCAGCACCCGGCTGTTGTGACTTTAAATGCTTGCTGATTTTGCGGGTGTATATCCACAAAGGCCTGGTAG
This sequence comes from uncultured Wenzhouxiangellaceae bacterium, assembly GCA_964511515.1. Lineage (GTDB taxonomy): Bacteria > Pseudomonadota > Gammaproteobacteria > Xanthomonadales > SZUA-36 > SZUA-51. The sequence goes on along the minus strand of CAZEFU010000145.1, from coordinate 4,490 downwards.
ACTTCGCTACCCACTTCATAATTAGCAGCTGATATGGCTGGACCAAACCAGGCCAGCAAGCTACTGGTATTAACTTGCAGGGCAGCAATTGTATTCTCTAAAATACCTTCTGCAAGTGAGCGCCAACCACAATGAACTACAGCAATATGAGAACCACTTGAGGTGCATAGCAATACTGGCAAACAGTCTGCCGTTAATATAGTGCAAACAACCCCGGCCTGATCACTCCAACTGGCATCAGCTACCGGTATATTTGAAGATTCTTCCGCACGAATAACATCACTGCCATGTACTTGCTCTAGCCAGATAGGTGCGGCTGGCAAAACAGCTCGCAAAGTCTCTCTATTGGTGCTCACATCTTGCGCTTGGTCGCCACAATTACTGCCGAGATTAAAACTGTCCCAAGGCGCAGAGGATACACCTCCCATACGGGTAGTTGTAAAAGCCTGAATACACTTCGGTGCAGGCCAATCAGGGGTGATTTTCTGCATCTATTTTGCCGGTAACATTTCCAGCAATGCACTAAGGTCTGCTGCTAGAGGAGCTGTGTAACTTACTTGCTCGCCAGTTTCCGGGTGCTCGAAACTTAGGCGTTTGGCATGCAGTGCCTGGCGTTTAAATTGCTGTACTGCATTTCGAGTTTCCTCACTTAGACCGGCTGGTACTCTGCGCCGACCACCATAAACCGGATCACCCACCAATGGGTGCTGCTTATAGGCCATATGCACGCGAATTTGATGTGTACGCCCAGTCTCAAGTTTTACATCTAACAGAGTAAAGCCTTGAAACCTGCGATTAATTCGGAAATGAGTTACGGCAGACTTGCCATTTTCCTGTACTGCCATGCGTTTTCGATCTTTTGGGTGCCTGCCAATGGGCTGGTCTACGCTGCCGCCAGCTACCAACTCGCCAACTGCCAGAGCCAGATATTCCCGCGATACAATGCGTGCCTGCAAAGCATCTACCAGTTTTTTATGTGCCTGCAAAGTACGTGCAACCATCATAATTCCAGATGTATCTTTATCAAGTCTATGTACAATTCCAGCCCGAGGTATAGCTGCAAGCTGTGGGTCATAATGCAGCAAGGCATTTTGCAATGTCCCGCTCCAGTTACCTGCTGCTGGGTGCGCTACCAGGCCAATTGGCTTATTTACAATAATAACTGCATCATCGGCGTGCACAATATCCAGCTCAATAGCCTCTGCCTGGACCTCGCTTACTGGCTCGGCAACCGCAGTTAGACTAAAACTCTCGCCACCCTGTAGTTTATGGCTGGCCTTCATTTTTTTGCCATCAATTAACAGGTCGCCGCTTTTTAACCAGCTTTGCAAACGTGCGCGCGAGAATTCTGGAAATAACTCCACTGCGATCTGATCAACCCTGCGACCATGCGCATCTACTGGGGCACTTTTGATAGTAGCTTCACTCATTAGTTAATAGTTTTCCTGGGTTCATAATATTATCTGGGTCAAATACCTGCTTCATTTCTCGCAGAATGTTTATCTCTTCTGGGCTACGGCAAAAACGCAGTGCTTCACGTTTCAATAGGCCAATTCCGTGTTCGGCCGATACGCTGCCAGCGTATTTCTCAACCAGCTTATATACATCTTGGCTAACCAACAAACAGGTCTGCTCAAACTGGCTAAGCTCTAAGGACTCGGGCTTGAGAATATTCATATGCAAATTGCCATCGCCTATATGCCCAAACCATATAACTTCAAAATCTGGATAGCTCGCAGCCACCAGCTGGTCTAATTCGTGCATAAACTCAGGTACCTTAGATACCCTTACCGATAAATCATTTTTATAGGGAGTAAATCTACTAATGCTCTCGGAGATGCCTTCCCGATATTGCCATAGGTCTTCTGCCTGAGCTGTGGACTGGCTGATTACTCCATCTAACAACAAACCATCTGCAAAACCTTGCTCGAAAACAGCCAATGCCGCTTCCTCATCACTATCAAATTCACACAGAGCATAAAAAGGTGCAGCTGTTTCCAGTGGTTGGTCTATTTTACGCTGTTGGCAGACATGCTTTAAAGCTTTATCACTAAAGAATTCAAATGCCGATAAATGTAGTTGCCGTTGAGCGCTATGGAACAAGCTCATTACAGCTGGCATCGACTCACAAGCTAACAGCATTACAGTTTGTGGTGGTGGAGGTGAGGCTAGGCGAATAGTCGCCCCAACAATAAAACCAAGCGTGCCCTCACTGCCGATAAACAAGTGGCGTAAATCATAACCACTGGAGTTCTTGATCAAACCCCGGTTTAATTCCAGGATCTCACCAGTACCAGTAACCACGGTTAGGCCCAATACCCAATCGCGAGTCAGGCCGTAACGCAACACCCTGATACCACCAGCATTGGTGGCTATATTGCCACCAATTTGCGAACTGCCTTCAGCTGCGAACGAAACCGGATAAAACCGGCCTTGCTCGGCAGCGAATGTTTGCAGTGCCTGTGTTACGACTCCTGCCTCGACCCTCACACTTGATTCCAGTTGATTAAACTCAGAAATTGCCCGCATTTTCTCGAATGATACAACTAATTCACCGCGCGCAGCCACTGCCCCGCCTGATAGGCCAGTACGCCCACCTGAAGGTACCAACGCCAGCCGTTCACGCCGTGCCAATAGAACCAGCGCCTGTACTTGTTGGATACTTCTTGGGAATACCACAGCGATTGGGTCTGGCCGCCGAAAGCGAGTCCAGTCCTGCCCGTAGATTTGCAAACTACTGCTATCGGCACGTAGTTCCAAGTCGGGCAATTCCTTCTGTAATGTTTGTATTTGGCTCACCTGCTGCACTCTAGAATAAATAATTGGGCTATATAATTCACTAAATTTTATCTCACAGTCGCTTTCATTTTTCTAGTAAACAAGCTCATTCCTAAGCTTAACAATATTTGAATTTATATAATACTGCCCCACACTCACATAAGAAATATCACTAATATATAGTCTCTAGATCTTCCTTGTTAATTAGTACCCCTCTCCACCAACATTGATAAAACGTGATTCCGTCGAAATTTATGTACTCAAGGTTAGATTTTTCGTCGGATGTACATAACTCACCAGTTGCTACAGCAATATTATTGTAATAGTTTGCGGGGTTGCCAATAGAGTACATATAGATAATTTTATTTGTATCCCAGCCGTTTATAATTTCATCTGCATAAAACTCTCCTTGTGCACCAAGACCGGCCAAACTCCATTTTCTAGTGCCAATTGATTCATCACTGTTATACCAAATATCTGCGGTGTCTGAATCTGTACTAGGCATTTCTTGATTAAGACTCCAGATATTGCCACCCTGGCTTAGCCATTGGCTTGGCGAGTTAGCAAAAACTGACCTGGAAATAATGGGCTCTTCACCACTGCCGTAGTTAGAATATCTCATCCTCTCTCCTACAGTTCCACTTATCAATCGAAGCTGGCTGCCATCCGCGTATCCCCATACATCTCCTCGTTTAAATAAAATGCTGTTACCAGGAAATATTTCGCCTAGACCAAATGAAGCTTGATTCACCCGGGTGGTAGTTTTCCAGGCGGTGGCAGGTGATAAACCATCATTGGCATCATTACCCTCACTAGAGCTCACAAAATAGTCTTCCGCATTGCAGTATGACGCTACTGCTAACAACATCAGTGAGATTAATACCTTTCTTCTTAGTGAAAATATCTGCATTAATTTAATAACCCATGTAAATAAAATTATAAGCACAATCAAGCTATTTATTGCCCAGTTTTAACCGTAACACATAAATTCAGGCAGTCCTGTCAAACTAATTTACAAAACATTTAACAATCGATGCTTGCACTCTTAAGCCAATGGCGTGAAAATGCTAGCAATCACACAATAAATGATCCAATATCCTAGCATGACCAAGACAAACTCAGGCCACTCTTTTGATAAGTCCCGTATTCGAATCCTTCTACTGGAAGGCTTGCACCCGGTCGCCAGGAATACTCTGGAAACACGCGGTTATACCAATATCACCGAACATAGTTCGTCACTTACTGGTGAGGATTTAAAAGCAGCCCTGAAAGGTGTGCACTTTATTGGTTTGCGCTCACGCACTCAGTTAGATGCTGAAGTGATTGCAGCTGCCGATAAACTGGCAGTAATAGGTTGTTTCTGTATCGGCACCAACCAGGTTGACCTAGAAGCTGCTGAAAAGGCGGGGATCCCAGTCTTTAATGCTCCATTTTCTAATACCCGCAGTGTGGCTGAGTTAGCTATCGGCGAAATCATAATGATGATGCGTGGCATTCCCCAGCGCAATGCTGCCGCGCACCGGGGCGAATGGTTAAAAACTGCCACTGGATCAACCGAAGTACGGGGGAAAACCCTCGGAATTATTGGCTATGGCCATATTGGTTCACAATTAGGGGTACTGGCTGAAGGCTTGGGCCTGAATGTGATCTACTTCGATATAGAAGACAAGCTGCCGCTAGGGAATGCAGATCCGGTTAATTCTCTAGAGCAG
>CAZEFU010000144.1:0-5347 GCA_964511515.1 uncultured Wenzhouxiangellaceae bacterium | reverse complement strand
GTAAATGCAATTGCTGCCGCTTGCACAGGCATAGAGACCCGTCCTGTTTTTCTGGCGGGGTTCTCGCTGGGAGGGAATTTTGCTTTAAGAGTGGCACTCAGAGCTCCACAAAAACAGATTCCTTTGGCACATACTATTGCTGTGAGCCCGGTGATTAGGCCGCAGGATGTATTAGATGCCCTTGAGAGCGGCTTACCTGTTTATGAGTACTATTTTAATCGTAAATGGGAAAAGTCCTTGCGTAAGAAACAAGCCTTGTTTCCACATCTTTACGACTTCAGTGACTGGTATAATACGCGCAGTATTAGGATTCGTACTGAATATTTGGTATTGAATCTGACACCCTTTACTGCTCTGGAAGAATATCTGAATGGATATTCTGTAGAAGGCGAAGCGTTATCAGCGTTGAAAGTGCCAACAACCATTGTTGCAGCTAAGGATGACCCGGTTATTCCGGTCAAAGAAATTGAAGCATTGCCTGATACCGAGAACCTGCAGCGGGTTTATACCGAGCATGGTGGTCATTGTGCATTTCTTCTTAATTGGCAAATGGAAAGCTGGATTGAAAAATTTATTCTGCAGCAGTTCGAGAGCAGCGTGCGGGAAATTGGAAATTAAATATGATTGAACAAGCCCAGAAACACATTCTTGCCGGAGAGTTCGAGAAGGCAGAATCCCTGTATCGTGAAATGTTGGCAGATAGCCCAGAGAATCCAGAGTTGTTATATCTGCTGGCGATAGCTCTTAAACGGCAGGACAAAAGAGAAGAAGAGTTTGATTACCTGCAACAAGCCTATGCCATATCCCCGGGTGAACGCTTTGTTTTGCATGGACTGGGCAATGCTTATCTTCACCAAAAAGATTTTGATAAGGCAATAGAATATTTTGACAAAGAGGTGCGCGTTAACCCGAATTTCCCACAGGGGCATGCGGCCTTAGCCTACACTCATTTACGCCAAGGAAATTGGCAACAAGCTGAGCAGTTTGCCAGAACAGCATTGCGCTCTAGAGAAGAGCATCCACCAACAATGGTAATTCTGGCTGCGGCTCTACTAGAGCTAGGGCAAGCAGACAAGGCAGTTAATTATTACCAACGTGTAGTTGAGCTAGATCCAGATAATGGGGTGGCAATGGAGGGTTTGGCGCGTGCTTTTTTGCTTAATGGACAAGCGGCTTTTGCTGCACAATGTTGCCATAATGCGCTCAAATTAGACCCCGGTCAGGAAAGTATTCTTGGTCTTTTAGGTAAAGCAGAAGAGGCTCAGCAAAACTGGCGGTATGCAGCTGAGGCCTACGCTATGGCCTTAGATGCATCACCTGAGAACTTGGCTTGCCTGTCAGGGTTGGCACGAGTTTTAAGTAGCTTGGGCCAAGCTCAACAAGCAGAAAGCCTATATAAGCGCTTATTACGGCTTAACCCACAACTTCATACTGAGCGGCTGCAATTGTGCAACTTATTCATCAAGCAGGGCAAATATAATAAAGTCCTGAGCAGTTTACGACCTCTACTAAGCTTGCCTGCTGATTATCCAGAAAGGCTCTCAGCATTAATAATTGCGGCAAAGGTGCTGTTGCATGAGGGTAAAGTTGAAATGGCCGTTGAGGCTCTCCAGCCGGGATTGTCTGCTGCGAATGCAGACCCGCAAGCACAATTGATGTATGCACAAATATTGGCACAGCAAAACCAGATCGAAAAGGCAGCAGCGCAACTTGCACCGCTGGTTAAGACTAACTATGCGCCAGTTCGTGCCCGCTTAATGGCAGTAAGATTATGGACCAGTATTGGGGGCGAGGCGGGCTTGGCACTTGCACTGGAACAGCTAGAGAAACTTGAGCAGCAAGGGCAAATGACTGAAGCGGATGCTCATAAGGAAAAGGCTTTGAGGATTCGAGTTCTGCACGGACTAGGTCAATACTCAGAGGCAATGACAATAGCTAGCAAAACCAAGCGTGAAGTAGCTAGAATCGCTGACTTGAGCCTTGATCTCGAAGATAGTGGCTTTGAGATGCCAAGTGCAGAAATATTCTCTCAATTACCTAAAGAACCGATTGTAGATCGCCGCACAGAGCCAACTTTTATACTTGCATGGCCGGGCACAGGCAGGCAGAAGCTACTGTCTGCATTGCAGGCACATCCAGAAGTTACTGTTGCCAACGATGCCAATAATAAGCAGCAAAAACGTTTGGATATCCTACTCAGGAAGGTAGATAATCTGGCTTTAGAAGACATGACCGAGACGGATATTCGTTTAGCACGCAAGCGTTATTGGAGGCTGTTGGAACAGTCGCTACCTGATTGGACTGAAATTAGACAAGTGGTCGATGCTCTATGGTTGCCAGTTGAGGCCTTGCCAATGCTGTACAGGCTGTTTCCGGCTGCTCAAATAGTGTCTGTGCAGCGAGATATTGCTGACTTAGAACTGAGCTGGAAACTGCACGGCTATCAGGATATAGAAACAATGACTTCTCAATGGAGCAGGCAATCACAGCTGTGCTTGCAAGCCCAAGATTTAGTCCCTTTGCAATTTAGTAAGCTTGATTGGGGACAGTTAGAGCTTGATCCAGAAGCTGGTTTAAAACACTTGTTCATGGAGCTCAACCTTTCCTGGGACGCGGATATTTTAAATGCATTTAATTACGCCCAAGCGCCAATGGTTTTCCCCGCAGGTGACTGGAAACACTATCAGGAAGTAGAAGCATAAACACTATCATTGTGCAGCGTGGATGCGCTTGGGAAGCCCAGGCTCTGCCATTGAACAGCCTAGGCAGTGTCTATTTGCACCACAGCTTATATGCGAACAAACCCCGCTAACAATCAAACTCCGAGCAAGCGCCAACAAGTTCTAGTGTTAGGCGCTGGGCTGGCTGGGCTCAGCAGTGCCTGGTTCTTAAGTCAGGCTGGTTTTGAAGTAACTGTTATTGAAGCTGAATCTGAGGTGGCAACAGGGGCAAGTTATGCAAATGCTGGTATGTTGACTCCCTCTATGTCAGACCCGTGGAATGTTCCTGGAGTATACAGGCATGTACTTAGTTGGCTGGGTAGAGATAATGCACCAATGCTTCTGCGCGCGGCTGCACTGCCTTCAATGCTTGGTTGGGGCATGGGCTTTTTGCGCAATAGCTCAAGCAGCCGTTATCAACGCAATATGCTGAGCAACTATAAATTAGCGCTCTATAGCCTTGGCGTACTTGAACAGCTTAACCGCAAGAAGCAGCTTAACTTTGGACTAGGCAAGACCGGTACAGTTAAAATTTTTCGGCAGCAGGAGCAAATGGATATTGCTTGTCGACGTATTCAGCCTTTGCTGGAAAATGGGTTAAATGCCGAGAGCCTGAGTGCGACTGCAGTCGTAGAGTTGGAGCCGGCTCTAAAGTCAGTAAGCGATAATATTACAGGTGGTCTATATTTTGCCGATGACAGCAATGGAGATGCTTATAAATATTGCACCCAGCTGGCAGTTCTGTGTCAGCTCAATGGGGTTGGCTTCCAGTATTCAACTAAGGTTGATGAGCTAGTTGTAGAGGCCGGTGTTTGCACTGGAATAATCGCAGCAGGTAAGCGTTGGATAGCCGATGAGGTGGTGCTTGCTCTTGGTTCATGGAGCCATAAACTGGCCAAGAAAGCTGGGCTAAAGTTACCTATTCAACCAGTGAAAGGGTATTCGATAACGTTGGATTCCAAAGCTTGGCAGGACGCACCAAAGATTCCTGTTATTGATGAATCGTTGCATGCTGCAATAACGCCAATGGCAGGGCAGATCAGGGTAGCTGGTACGGCTGAGTTTGCTGCATTTAATCTAGATCTACCCGCCGCACGAATTGCTAACTTGAAGAAACTTCTGGAAAAGGTCTACCCGGAATTTGCCAGCATAGGTTTATCGCAGGAGCTGCAGCCTTGGGCCGGATTTAGGCCAATGTCAGTTGATGGAGTGCCGTTGTTGGGTAAAACTGCTATCAAGGGGCTGTATTTAAATACTGGGCACGGACATCTAGGCTGGACCATGGCTGCAGGATCAGGTCAGTTGTTGGCCGATATTATCAGCGGCAATCCTACGCAATTAGAAGCTGAGCAGTATCAGGTTTCCAGGTTTAGCTGAACTTCACCTTGAGTGGTCCCAAAGAATTTCACTACCGCCATCAGCCCTGGCTACTACTCTGGCCAAAACAAATAATAAATCTGAGAGACGATTTAGGTAGGTAGTAGCAACATGATTGACTTCCTCGCTCGCTGCTAGCTCGACCAGACGACGCTCTGCCCGGCGACAAACAGTACGAGCCAAGTGGCAATGCGCCGCAGCTGCAGTGCCTCCGGGAAGAATGAACTCCTTTAATGCAGGCAATTGGCTGTTATAACTATCCAGAACTTGCTCCAGGTGGTCAATTTTTGAGCCTTCCATCTGCTTTGTGCCAGGCATCGATAGCTCGCCGCCTAAATCAAACAGATGATGTTGGACTGACAGCAAGCAATCCTGTATGTCTTTATCCTCGATCGAGCTAATAGTGATTCCTAGCAGGCTGTTGAGCTCGTCTACCGTGCCAATGGCTTCAACCCTAAGGTTTGCCTTGCTAACCCGGCTGCCATCGCCAAGACCGGTAGTACCATCGTCACCGGTACGAGTGTAGATTTTAGAAAGGCGATTACCCATGAGCATGGATTCCGTGATTAAAGTGAATTAAATATCATACTCTAATCCCGCTCGATATTTCAAAACGATGCTACAGCATATACAATATACGCCAAGGATTCTTAGGCAGATGAGCATACACATGGCAAAACAAACACCTTTTTATCAGGCACATATTGATGCTGGCGCCCGCTTAGTAGATTTTGGTGGCTGGGACTTACCAATTAACTATGGCTCGCAAATTAATGAGCATAATATTGTGCGTCAAACTGCAGGAATGTTTGATGTATCCCATATGACCGTAGTCGAAATTGAAGGCCCAGCCGCCAGAGATTATTTGACCAACTTACTGGCCAACGATGTGGCTAAGTTACAGCAGCCAGGCAAGGCCTTGTATAGCTGTATGCTCAATACCGAAGGTGGCATTATTGACGACCTTATCACCTATTTTATCGATGAGCAGCACTTCCGCATGGTGGTGAATGCAGCAACCCATGATAAAGACATGGCTTGGTTAGAGAAGCAGGCTAGCAATTACGATGTAACTGTAGGTGAGCGCCGTGACCTGGCAATGCTGGCAGTACAAGGGCCAGAAGCGCGGCAAAAAATGGCGGCTGTATTAGGCGCGGCTGAAGCTGAGCAGGCTTTGGCATTAAAACCATTTCAAGCGGCGCAAATTGGGGATAAATTTATTGCCAGAACTGGCTATACAGGTGAGGATG
>CAZEFU010000143.1:0-5371 GCA_964511515.1 uncultured Wenzhouxiangellaceae bacterium | reverse complement strand
CTTTATCTGGCTCTACCTTCGGCACAAATACTTTCTACGGGTTTATTTCTCGCCCACGCAGCTATGGTGTTCAGTTTAGATACCGCTACTAAATATATTAGAAATATAAGGTAACACCAAACGCACCCTGTAATTTTATTACAGGGTGCGTTTTTCGTTTAGGTGGGTGCAAGTAATTGCATTTTATGCAGGTGAATTAAGACTTCCAAGGCTTTCACCCATGCGTACAACTTTGCCGGTTTCTAAGCCGTTAAGCCACTGCAAGCTGTTTTCTGGAAATAACAAAACCACCGTTGAACCCATATTAAAGCGTCCTATTTCCTCGCCCCGTTGCAGTGCAACATCTCCATCAGCATAATTAAAATATTTAACTTGCCGCGCCCGAGGCGGATTCAGTACACCATGCCAAACAGTTTCCATACTGGCTACCAGCATGGCTCCAACCAAGACTAAAGCATGGGGTCCGTAGTCGGTATCAAAATGGTGAACACTGCGTTCGTTGCGCGCAAATAGTCTGGGAACAGCATCAACTGTGTATGGGGCAACAGAAAATAAGCGCCCAGGAATATGCGTCATCTGGGTTAATTTACCCGTCATTGGCATATGGATCCGGTGGTAATCTTTTGGGGATAAGTAAATGGTAATATATTCACCATTTTTGAATGCAGCAGCTTGCTCATGATCAGCAAGTAATTCAGCGCAGCTAAATTCTTGACCCTTTGCCTGAAAAACTCGTCCTTCCCGAATACTACCAAAACTGCTAATCGCCCCATCAACAGGACAAAGCAGGGCGTTTTCCGCAGTTGCCAAAGGGCGCACTCCGGGTTTTAGTTTACGGGTAAAGAATGCATTGAAATGCTGGTAATCATCCGGCTCAGATAATAACGCTTCTGACCAGTCAACAGAAAAACGCTTGGCAATAAAGTTGATCATTGCATTTTTGAACCAACGAATTTTGATTCTTGCAAGTTTGTTAATAATTGCAGTTAATAAATGATGGGGCAGTATGTATTGCAACATCGCTAGCAGTTTATAGATCATCTTATTTCTTCCCAAATAGCTCTAACAGATCGCTGCTAATTTGATCAGCATCGTGCGGTGCTGGCAATAAGCCTACAAGCTTGGCCTCGGGGTTAATCAAGACGATACCGGCTGTATGATCAACCGCGTAGTCTTTAACTCCCTCAGCATGCTCCTCAATGGTATACAGCAGGCCTAACTGTCTGGTTAAGGCTTCAAGTTGTGGGTGTTTTCCAGTTACACCTGTAAGAACCGGGTGGAAGAATTCAGTGTATTTTTTAAGTACCGTTAAGGTATCGCGCTCAGGATCAACCGATACAAAGATAATTTGCGGAAGAGATTCCTTAGGTAAATCAGTTTCTAACTGGTGATAAACAGCTGCCATAGTATTAAGTGCAGTTGGGCACACATCAGGGCAGTGGGTAAAACCAAAAAACATCAAGCTCCAGTTTCCGCGTAAACTTTCCAGCGTGAATTCTTGCCCGTTGCTAGCACTAAGCTGGAATTGACTAATTATTTTTGGCTGTGGGTACTGTTTTAAACTCTTAAATGCATCTGCCGATTTAGTTGCACCACCACTTATGACCGTAGTTTTAGAGCCACTATAAATTCCAAGCCCAGCTGCGGCAAATGCTACCAGTATCAGGATAATTACAAATTTCTTGCTCATACACACAAATCCACAAATCTTCGACTCATTAGTCAGGTGCTTGAATTATACTGTGATGGATGAATTTAAGTCAGTGTATAAAACAAACTCAATTGCAGTTAGAAGCTGCAAATCTGCATTATGGGCATGGTACCAATAATAGTGCGGATGAGGCTGTCTGGCTTATTCAGGCAGCTATAGATAAGATTTCTCCGGATTCTGCGCAAGTTGAGCTAGATCTGCAGCAAGAAATTGATACTGCCGTACTTCAGCAGATTGAAGAATACCTGCAATTACGCATTGAAGATCGCCTGCCAATGGCTTATATCACCGGCGAAACCTGGTTTTGTGGCTTGCCATTTTATATAAATTCGTCCGTACTCATTCCAAGATCACCAATAGCTGAGTTAATTGAAGAAGGTTTTCAGCCTTGGGTTTATCTTCAAGCTGGCGATAGGGTTTTGGATTTGTGTACTGGCAGCGGCTGTATTGCAGCAGCAATTGCTGTTTATATGCCGGAACTGCAAGTTGAAGCTGTAGATATTTCAGCAGCAGCATTAAAAGTAGCGGCTCGCAATATAAAGCGCCATAAATTGCAAGCAAGAGTAAAGCTACTGCAAGGCGATGGCTTTGATTGTTTAAATGAGCAGAAGTACCAGCTAATAATCACAAATCCACCATATGTATCGTTGGCTGAGTATGCGCAATTACCTGAAGAGTATTTGGCTGAGCCACAACTGGGTTTAACTGCAGGCACTGATGGCATGGATCTAGTAGTTAGAATACTCTCTCAAGCAAGCGAATACTTGGCTGACAACGGAGTATTAATATGTGAAGTTGGTGCCAGCCAGCCAGCTTTGGAAGCATTATTCCCAGAAATTCCTTTCCTCTGCTTAGAGTTCGAGCGCGGTGGTGAAGGTGTGTTTGTTCTATCAAGACAGCAGTTAGTAGCATCACAAGCGCTATTTGCACTAGAATTAAGCCATAGAACAGGAAATAACAATGGCATCTAATACTTTCGGAACCATATTTGCAGTCACAACCTTTGGCGAAAGCCACGGGCCGGCTATTGGCTGTGTGATAGATGGCTGCCCGCCGGGGCTGGCAATAGACAGCGAAATGATAAAAACTGAATTAGTTCGCCGTGCCACAGGCAGAAGCCGACATACATCACAGCGCAAAGAAAAAGATGATGTACAGATTTTATCGGGAGTGTTTGAAGGTAAAAGCACTGGCATGCCAATCGCCTTATTGATAGAAAACACTGATGCTAGATCAAAAGACTATAGCAATATAAAAGAGCAATTCCGGCCAGGTCACGCAGACTACACCTGGTTTAAAAAATACGGCATCCGTGACTACCGTGGGGGTGGCAGGGCATCAGCCCGTGAAACCACCATGCGGGTTGCAGCAGGGGCTATTGCCAAAGCTTGGTTAGCTCAGGAATACGGCATAGAAATTCAGGGCTGGCTGGCACAATTAGGGCCAATTAAAACTGATTCAGTTAAAGATTTCACTGCAGTTGAAGAAAATCCATTTTTTGTCCCCGATAACTCCATAGTTGCGCAATTAGAAACCTTTATGGATGACTTGCGCAAAAGTGGCGACTCAGTTGGTGCCAGAGTAAATGTGTTGGCGCGCAATGTCCCAGTAGGTTGGGGTGAACCCGTTTATGGCAAGCTTGACGCTGAATTAGCTGCGGCAATGATGGGTATCAACGCTGCCAAAGGTGTCGAAATAGGTGCTGGCTTTGATTGTATTGCGCAAAAAGGCACAGAACATCGTGATGCAATGACAACTGTAGGCTTTGAGAGTAATAATGCTGGGGGAGTTTTAGGTGGAGTATCTTCTGGTCAGGATATTCTTGTAAGCACAGCCTTCAAACCAACTTCAAGCTTGCGCCTGCCAGTTCAGGGCTTAAATACAACCGGTGAGGAAGTTGAGATTAGCACTACAGGCCGCCATGACCCTTGCGTAGGGATCAGGGCAGTGCCAATAGTAGAAGCAATGTTAGCGCTGGTTTTAATGGATCAGTGTTTGCGCAATATGAGTCTTAACCAAGCAATAACTAAATAAACATATGAATAAAGACATAAAAATAGCCATAGTAGGTGCAACCGGCGCAGTCGGTGAGGTGTTGCTCGATATCCTCTCGGATTTGGGTGTTCAAAAAAAACAAATTACTGCCTTAGCATCACACGCCTCAATTGGTAACACAGTTGATTTTGGGCGCCAGGAAATTAACGTTCATTGTTTAGATGACTTTGACTTTAACGGTATCGACTATGCTTTGTTCTCGGCTGGTGCTGCGGTTTCGGAAAAATATGCCCCACAAGCGGTGGCTGCTGGCTGTACGGTCATTGATAATACTTCAGCTTTCCGTATGCTCGATGATATCCCCTTGATCATTCCTGAAGTTAATGGCGAGCTATTAGAGAAGTTTCAGCGACCAGGTATCATCGCTAATCCAAACTGCTCCACCATGCAAATGCTGGTAGCTCTGGCGCCGATTTATAAAAACTTTGGCATTGAGCGCATCAATGTGGCAACTTATCAGGCGGTTTCCGGTGCAGGTCGTAAGGCACAAGAAGAGTTAGCGCGCCAAGCTGTGCAAAAGCTTAATTTTCAAGATATTGAAAACACCCAGTTTGAGCAGCAGATGATTTTTAATGTATTGCCGCAAATTGATGTGCTGGAAGATAATGGCTATAGCCGCGAAGAAATGAAAATGCACTGGGAAACTCAGAAAATCCTCGGCAGTGACAAAGTATCGGTAAACGCAACTGCAGTCAGAGTGCCAGTATTCTTCGGCCATGCAGAAGCTGTGCATCTGGAAACAAGTGAGCCGTTTGAGCTAGAGGTTGTGGAAGACTTACTGCGCCAGGCAGATGGGGTGGAATATGTGCCCAATATTGATGCATCAACACATCCAACACCTGCGGTTCATGCTGCGGGCACAGACCCTGTATTTGTTGGTCGGCTACGCCGCGATCACAGTAATGATAAGGGCTTAAATATGTGGGTAGTTGCAGATAATGTACGTAAAGGTGCAGCGTTGAATGCCATTCAAATCATGCAGAAGCTGGAAGAACTGTAGTGCGAGTAGTAAAATCAAGCAATGCAACAAATTACCGACCAGTTATTAACTCGGGGAGCGCTGGCAATGAGTGAGCAAAAATCAGGGAGAGAATATATGCCTCGCAAGAGAACACCTAAAGTATTATCTGCATTTTGGCTGCTTGCCTTACTCTTGAGCAGCAATGCTTGGTCTGCAGGGCTTGGCGGTATTGATCTTGATTCCTATCTTAACCAACCATTAAAAGCACGTATAACTTTGATTGGTGTACCTGCAGATCAAGTAGGTACTGTGACTGCCAGAATGGCAAGCGCGGAAGATTTCCGCATAATGGGCATAGACCAGCGCCGTCTAAATGTACCTTTGTTTTTCACCCCTAAAGTTTGGCGTGGAAAAGCAGTAATCGAGGTTACTTCCAGTGTTCCGGTTGGCGATCCAATTTTGCAATTCGCAGTTGATGTTAGCTGGCACCGAGGGCATTTATTGCGTGAGTACACTTTATTCCTGGATCCACCAACTATCCCACTTGCGCCTCCAGTAGCAACAGTTAAACAGCCTGAAGTACAAGCAGCGCAAGAAGTCCAAGAGGTAGAAGTGCCAGTCGAAATAGTTGAGTCAATACCAGT
>CAZEFU010000142.1:0-5373 GCA_964511515.1 uncultured Wenzhouxiangellaceae bacterium | reverse complement strand
CACTGATGACATAGTTAAAGATGGTGTTTGGGACCTGACCCTAAACTCAATTCCATTACTCAACGAAACTGGCGTGACTTTTGAGCCAGGATTTTCATATGGGGTAGAGTTTAACCGTGATGTAGTACCAATTCTCAACGCTCAGTGTATCTCCTGCCATACAACTACCGGGTCAGGCAGTATGTTTATCTTGGATGGATCAAGCGGACAAGATGCCTGGGCTGTTATCAACGAAACAGAAAGCAACCGATTAACCCAGATTAGCCGTTATATCAGAACCCCGCAAGCCAGGCAAAGCTTATTGGTGTGGGCAGCTTGGGGTGAGCGCCTTGATGGTAGAAACAATAATACTCGTGATGATGATATTGATTACCCTGATAGTCATCCGACTTTAACTCTAAGCGATCAGGATAAAAGAACTATTGCCCGCTGGGTTGATTTGGGCGGAGCAGTTGATTTCCCCACTACAGACGGCATGGGATACACTGATGACTATCAACTTCCCGTAGTTAATATCTACACTCCGTTCAGAGGTGATAATGCTAGCGCAGAATTGAAAGTTGGCTTTGCAGATGCTAAATCAGGGCTCGACTGGAGCACCCTCAATGTTAGTTATTACTCATTGTCTGATAATGTTGTATATCCAGTATCGATTGATATAGCTACTTATGTAGATACTAAGAAAATTCTGACTGTACCACTAACTTTAAACCCATCAGAATATGTAATTACTGTTTCCATCAATGATTTAGCGGGCAATACTGGAGTGGAAAGCCGACGCTTTACTCTTGATTAACCCAGTTCTGTGAAGC
Organism: uncultured Wenzhouxiangellaceae bacterium; assembly: GCA_964511515.1. Lineage (GTDB taxonomy): Bacteria > Pseudomonadota > Gammaproteobacteria > Xanthomonadales > SZUA-36 > SZUA-51. Next base: position 4,561 of record CAZEFU010000142.1, on the reverse strand, counting down.
AAGTGCTTAAACTATGCATTTATTGCGAATTTCACGCACTATGTCTGATCTAGACTTTCTACGGATAGCCAGTTCTAGCAAGCGAAGCCTAAGAGCCAAGACTATTTAGAACGCATTCCCCGCGGCTATACCTGCCACTTTTCACGCCTGGGCTGGGTATTACCCTAAAAGCCTGAACTCAAGTGAAATTCGACCTAATATAATATATATGAATTAGCCAAACTGCCGCCAGCGATAAACTTATAGATTTAAATCAGCGAATGAATTAATAATAAGGTATCGAGTCGAATAATTTGCTGCAGCATTAGATTACAGTTATCATTTGCGATTAACCCGTATGGCTTCCAATTTTGGTACCTTACATATAACCCTTGCATGCTTAAATTATGAAATATTAGATTCTAAATATAAATTTATATACATATCACGCACTTTGAATATTGTTGTCATGTTCTCACTAATGCTGCCTCTTTGGGCAGGAGCATTTGGATTTCTACTACCGGGAGTGAATTCGAGTGGAGTATTCAAGCTTCTTACGAGCGCCTCAATTGTTTACTTAATCTGGTTGTTTTTTGCCAGGAAAATCAAGCCTGAAATAATTATAAACCAGGAATGTATTTCGATCCCAAACACCTGGTTGCCGGGAATAATGCGACATCGTTATAAATGGGTTGATATTAAAAATGTAGAATATGCAGTGTTCCATTTACAAGAAACTGTCTGCTTCCAGATGCGTGGCAACAAAAGCAAGCACATCAACATTAAAGCTCTAAAAGCATTTCACCTAAACAGGTCAGTGGCTAAGCCTAGCGAGAAGCTCATGCGCTACCTACTTACCATACTTGAAACTGATACGGAAAATAACTACTGACCCAATGCAGTTTCCGCTGACATAGCTGGCTCAACACATTGCAGCCTTGGTTCAACCACCAACCTCAAAATAAAGCTACTTCTTCGCTTATCATTTAATAAAACTTAGTGTTATTAGTTCTGATCTAACTTCTCATTTAACCACTTTGATACGTTGGTATAAAAGCCTTCATCAACGCTATTTTTTTGTTGCTCCAATAGCTCCAATGTTTTTGTAAATGTTTCTGCAGCCAATTCCTTTTCCTGCATTTTATCGTATGTATCAGCAAGGCCAAGATAGATATTCAAATCATCCGGTTTTTCTGCGAGAGCCATTTTAAAAAGCACAATTGAGTTCGTATACTCTTCGCGATCTCTGAAATCTTCGGCAGCATACTTTAGATCACCAGAACTTGTTTTTTGCGCAAATCCGAACTGTGACTTGTTGTTTAAATAATAATCTTCGATCTGTTTTTTTAGATCACTCTTTGACTCTTTGGCAAGGTCTTGAATTACTTTTTGATCTGCAAAATAATTTCTGCTCATACTAACAAGCCCATCATTAATTGATGGGATTACCTGTTGCCAGTGATCTGCACCTTCAAATAGTTTAGATTTCCATAGCAGAGATTTATTGGGGTATTTTTTAATTAATGAATCTATTGTTGCCACATTAGCAGCGTACTTTATCTCCGCACCACCAACATCACCATGAGATAAATACAAGTACTTTTTGAATACTGTATTAGCCTTTAGCATAGCCTCTACAGTGTTTAGAATAAATTCATCCTGGCCACCAAAAGATGGGCTAATGCCAATATATGCATCAAATAAATCTTTGTGGTCGCTAAACAAGGCACCAATTACGAAAGCACCGCCTCGAGAGTGACCAATGACTGCTCGAAAATCTTTTACCCTGTACTTTTGCGAAATCAAGGGAAATACTTCATTTTGTAAATGTTGCTGTAACTGGGTATTTGGTGGAGTGAATTCCTTACCCCGATTTTCAGATACGATACCAACCACAATCATAGGGATTACTGAATGTTGGCTGACCATATAGGCAATATTGCTCTTCGCCATATTCCATAACTCATCGGATTGGGCATCAAGTATATAAGTAACCATAAAGGTAGAGCTTGCATCTTTCAGGTATCGCTGAGGTAGAAATATCTTTATTACACGTTGCTTTCCAAAAACTTCAGATTGTATTATGTGCTCGATATTAGCTTTATCTTGAGCCAGTGCATTCATACATATTAGTAATGCCAAGCAAGCTATAGCTGTTTTGTATTTATTCATAATTGTGACTTCGCAATTAGTTATCTAGCCACAACAATAACGTAAAATACTACAGCACACCAATTAGGAGTCAGTCCTGCGCGTTTTCGGGTGGAGCATCAAGAGCTTCCACAATGCGTTCATCACTAATATCAAGCACTCCTGCTTGGTCTAGGATTTCTGCGGGCAGTTCTTTTTTAACTCGGACTCCTAGCGCTTGGAATTTACCAATTGTTGTTGTTAGGCTGCCGTGCCCGCTCAGGCTGCGCTGAACTTCCTCGCAAGTATTTTGGGCAGTTCCTAGCTGTTGCTCAAGTTTGCCAACTTTCTCAGTGACGATACGTAGCTTGTCATACACCCTGCCCGCTAGTTCGGCCAATTGGCGTGCGCTTTTATTTTGCCTTTCTATTGACCATATACTTGATACCGTTTTTAAGGTGGCAAGTAAAGTTGAAGTAGTTACAACTACAATACGTTTTTCGAAAGCGTTGTTATAAAGCTCTGGTTTATGCTGAAAAGCAGTTAGAAAGGCTGGTTCAATTGGCATAAACATCAACACCATATCTGGCGAATTCATACCCTTGATACCTGCATATGATTTACTGCTAAGGCTTTTTATATGGTTTTCTACCGCTAGAACATGAGCTTGCAGTGCTGCTGCGCGCTCATCGTCATCGCTTGTGGCAACATAGCGATTAAAGTCCACCAGTGATACTTTGCTATCAATAATAAGATGTTTGTTTTCCGGCAACTTGATAATAAAATCTGGGCGCTGGTTGTTATTATCATCATCTTTGAAGTTAGGCTCACGCTCATACTCAACGCCTTTGATCAAGCCGGAGCGATCAAGAATCATCTCGACCTGGATTTCACCCCAATTGCCCTGCATTTTTTTATCGCCCTTCAATGCCTGGGTTAATTGCGCTGCTTCTTCGGTAATTTGCAAATTCAGGGCACGCAGGTTTTCAAGTTGAGATTTTAAAGTTGCTTGTTCCTTGCTGCGTTCGTTATGCACCTCATCTACCCGTTTTCGGAATGATTCCAGTTGACTCTGGAATGGTTTGAGCACAGCATCAATGCTTTGGTTAGATTGCTTGTTGAAGTCTTTCTGCTTCTCGGAGAATATCTTGTTGGCTAGATTCTCAAACTGCGTACTTAGCCGCTGCTCGGCTTCTTCCAGGCTTTGCTTTTGCTGCTTGAAGTTTTCTTGTTTGGCTTCCAGCGTGGCCTCTAAACCAGCATAGTCCTGCAAAGATTGTTGTAGCTCAGATGACTTTGCCTCCAAAGATGACTGATTGCGTTGCAGCTGTTCTTTGGTACTGTTAAGTTCAGCTTCACCTAGCGCTACTTTCTTCTCATATTCACTGGTCTTGCGCGCCGCAATTACCCAACCAATCCAGAATGCTACTGCAATCACAAAGACTATCAACAACAGCAACAGAAGCACTTGATCGTGAAAATATTGCAGGCCGTTCTGTAGCCATATTTCAATTTGTGTCATTGCCTTTTCACCTCTTGCCATAGCGACTCCATTTGCTCTAAATTCAGAGCTGCCAAGCCATCATCGCCGCTAATAGTTTCCATAGCCCGGAAGCGCCTCGAAAACTCCTGATTGGTCTCGCGCAAAGCTGCAGCCGGGTTAATTTTTAAATGCCTGGCTAAATTTATCAGTGCGAACATAATATCTCCAAGCTCGGCGCGCATTCTATCAGCATCATTATGCTCAATTTCCACACGCAATTCTTCAACTTCCTCAGCAATCTTATCCAGCACAGGCTTTGCTTGCTGCCAATCGAAACCAACCAGAGCCGCACGCTGTTGAATCTTTAAAGCTCGCTCCATAGCTGGTAAGGCCAAAGGAATATCGTCCATTAAACTGTGGCTATCCCGGGCAGCCCGCTCTGCCATTTTTTGTTCTTCCCAATGTTGCTTTTGCTCTGGCGCATCATTTTTGCGTTCTTTATCACCATCAATGGCAAAAACATGCGGGTGCCTACGAATCATTTTGGCGCAAAGTTTTCTCAAAACCTGAGAAAAATCAAAGTGACCAGCCTCCTGGGCCATTCTGGCGTGATACACAACCTGAAATAACAAATCTCCAAGTTCATCACTTAGATCACCCCAATCTTGCCGCTCTATCGCATCTGCAACTTCATAGGCTTCTTCGATTGTATAAGGGGCGATACTGGAAAAAGTTTGCTCTCGATCCCAAGGGCAGCCACTCTGTGGATCTCTTAGCTGAGCCATGATTTGTAATAATTGATCCAGGTCTGTCATCTTTTTATTCATAGCTTAGTATTTACACAATTCGAATTGTATCAAGCATCACCTGACAAAAAGCCCACTGGCTGATAGGTATATCTTAGTCGTTTTTTAGAACTGTTTGTACTTAAAGAGGAAGCTTTATAGTTACTCTAGCGCCACCCAAGGA
>CAZEFU010000141.1:0-5388 GCA_964511515.1 uncultured Wenzhouxiangellaceae bacterium | reverse complement strand
GTATCAATGATATCTCCAGTCCCGGTTGCAAAGCTGGCAATAACTCTGGTATCAACAGTGTCGCGAACCGGAACTGTTGCTCCTACACCAGACAATATTTGCAAGGCGTAGTCATGCGACATTTCGGTTGTGATGACTGCAGGCGCACTCCAGGCTGTCGTTGCTCTATAAACAGTATCCAACAATTCATTTCTCCACGAGTAACCTACATTCCATTGTGGATCACCCTGACTTAGTCTGGTTGATCCTATATTCCCCTCAACATAAATCTGTGGTTCGGTTGTAATGTCATTTCTATGATTAACTTCAAAAGAGTAATCGTTTGAACTGGCGCCTTGCTTCATATAATTGTGAATCCAGTTTACCTTTGCAGTTCCGCGAGTGGCTGGAGATAAGCCACCTTTCCAGTTGTAGGTAACGCTATTAACCACATCGACTAGCATATCAACGTCTTCAGGTGAAGATATCATTGGCGAACGGTAATAATTGTGAGCAACATAATTATGGTGTAAGGAAATGGAGCTAGGGTTAACATATTTGCCTGATAACAATAACCCCATGCTTCGCTCTCCCTCTGGATGCCCAGCGTTTCTAAGACCTTCAGAGACTATACTCCACTGAACTGTAGTATTGAGTACTCCACCTGTTATGGTAACCGTTTCATCAATTCCCCAACTAAAAGAGCAGTGATCAATTATAATATTGTAAGCCTCATTGGTTCCCCAATATTGGCCATAAATATCAAAAGAATCTAACCTTTCTGGATCTGCACCACCCTCAATAGCACAGGCATAGCCACTTTCCTGGGTTGTTATATTACCAGCACAAGTACCTCCAGACGGCGGAAAACTATACTGGGGTTGAGAGTAATATATTATGTTCCCAAGATTATCCCTATCGTACAAAATTCTATGTGTCCCAACTCTGAATCGCATATGCCTAATTATAACTTCCCAGGTATTTACTGTGGTTTGATAACCGGTAACCAGGATTCCACCTGGAGAGGTCTGTCCTGCAATGGTGATAAAAGGGTAGGAAATTGTAAGCCTGGATTCTAAATTGATAATACCGGAAACATCAAAAACAACCGTCCTATGACCTGATGCTTCTAGTCTGGCAATATATTCACCCCAGGCTTCATATTGATAACTTCCACTCAACCAGTGCCTGGCTGGTGCTTCCACCGCTGCTCTGAAGCTACCAAGGCCGCTATCATTCAAATTCGTGACTTTAATAACCTGCCCACCTCTGCCACCAATAGTTTTTGCCCCAAAACCTTCAGCTCCAGGAAATGCAGCAAGTTGCGCGTACGATTGTGAAGAAATACTTAGCAATATTAATGCTGATATTGAGAACAAGCTGTATTTCAGATTTTTTATTTTCATGCGATTCTCCTCAGTCCATGAGTGATTTTTCAACAAGACCACAGTCGTTGGCTATAAAGTCCAATTCTTTTGCATGCAAGCTCTAAACTCATATGATTTCGAAGCAGTCAATGAGCTCTGATGTAGAACTTTCAGCTCAACTATACCACGGAAAAATAACTTTCCAGTTCTAAACAAAGATTCACAAATTACTTTTAATTTGCCTAGAACGGCGCTTCAGCAAAGCTTACTAGCTACAGTCTTTGCCCTGCCCCAAGCGAACGGGCGAACCGGCGCCGGCAATATAGCCACCCTTTACGCCCTTGGTAATTACTGAAACCGCATTATGTGGGTGCAGGCTTTCGTAATGTGAGCAACGCGCCCAGTAGTCCATTATTCCACTCTCAATATCTAGTGCAGACTGGAGTTTGCGCGCAGCATCTTCGCAGAACATTAGGTTCTGACCATTAAGCCTGGCAAACTCTTGCTCATCTTCACGCTTAACTGCGGTTTGCACCGGGGTTTTGACTGCGGCTTCTACGCTGTCGATCAATTCAACGATTGGGAAAATATCAAAATCTGGCTTTAAACGCACCCGTAACTCAGCAGCACTGCGTTGTGAGTGGGGGGTTGCCATAATTCCTTGCTCTGTACCTAACCAAGAATGTATAGCGGAGAAATCAACTTGCTCACCCGCAGCAAAGTCTTTTTCAAACTGTTCCTGAATTAACTGTCTGGCAAGAGCTGCCGAGCATGGGCATGTGCTGGAGTATAAAACTTCCAAACCCATTTCCACGCTATATTCACTCTCATCCAATATGCCGATCAGGGTTACTGGATAACGTTTCCAACCTGCATTATCGCTGGCTAATGCTTGCCGGCGAATCATATAATCGAAATCAACACGGATTAATGCACGATTGCTAAGTTCTTTATGGGAGGCTAAAAAGTCCTGCAAAATCTCGCGCATACTGGTGGGGTTTAGAGGTTTATCAGAAAAAGCCTGATCCAGTGTCAGGTAAAGCCGCGACATATGAATACCACGAACTTCGGCCTGGTTAAGATTTACAAAAGCGGTAACTCTAGCAATTGATTGCTGGATCTCGCCTTGATCAGTTTCAATGCGCACCGGCAGTTCAATTTCATCCATGCCTACCCAGTCAAGCTCGCCAACTAATTGGGCTTGCTCATCATTGGCGATATCTGGCATTTCGCGCCCGCTATCTGTTGAATTATCGTTCTGATACATTAGGTTTCCGCCATGTGGATTAAATTCCACCAAGTATTGATATATCTGGGTCTAAATGACTATTTTCAATGACAGATAGTATACCCCTAAACGCAAAAAGCAGCTTAATGCTGCTTTATTTGCTGATTATAAATGGTCGGGGCGAGAGGATTCGAACCTCCGACCCCTACAACCCCATTGTAGTGCGCTACCAGACTGCGCCACGCCCCGTCATTTACAACCTAAAGCCAAGCACTTCTCTTAGCCGGTGGCGAATAATACACCCAAAGCAGATACTGGTAAACAGTCAAAAAACCACCAAAGCCATACACAAAACCCCACTTCATCACACAAGCCATTGATACTCAAGCTGAATCCGTATCTCCATGGCGTGATTATGCGAACGGAATATATGAAAATATTTCAAGCTGATGAGGCTTGTTTACTACTTATTGTTCGATGATGTATATACCATCAATTGAGTTTACATTTCATCGGATTATTTTTAACAATGAATATCTTTTATTCGTTACCACAACACTAACATTACCAGGTAGTGCAGGAATAACATCCTCGAGCCTACCGCTAGGTACAGCTAAATAATATGTTAAATTATTACCCTCATTCAAGAGAGCCTGCACCTCTGGCAGTGTCATTGTTGTGACACGTCCCTTCGAATAGAATCGAGCCGAAAATGGTGATTTATCAATATAAATAAGTGCTGGAGTCTTACTAAGTTTATCGTAGTACGCCACTATTGGTTTTTCTGTTTTGAGCTTATCCGGGTAATAAAATCCATAGAAACCTATGAGCAATGTAAGAAACGGCACACATGCGATTACCGTTATTCTCGACAACTTAGCGAAGCTTGTTGCAGAAACCAGATTAGGTTTAAGCACTGCGATCAAAATAGCCAAGGGAATCAGTGCTGGTAACTGATAAGTCCACAGAATATTACCCGAAAAAGTAAAAAACAAGCTTGGGAACAGCACAGAAATTAATAACAGGGATTGCTCATCATTTAGTTTTTGTTTGGTGGTCTTGAGACTGAAATGACGTAATAATATTGCAATCGCAATTAGGCCCCATGGGAAAGTTGCCCATAACCAATAAAGCCAAATTGTCCCATAAGTTTGTTTGTGAGCCGTACCGTAAAGGTCACCGCTCCAACCAGAGTCTACAAACCGTAAAAAATGCTCACCAACAATAAAATAATTTATAAACCCGGGCGTTTTAAGCTCTGCCACTATATACCATGGCGTGGCTATTATCGCGCTTAGCACCAAACCTCTAAACCATGGGATACGACGATATAAATCACTCCACTTTCTTCTCCAAAGCACCCATACAAAGAGTGGCCCACCAACTAATACTAGTGCCAAAGGACCCTTAGCTAATAAACCGATAGCAAGGCCGACAAAAAAATACCAACGCCATTTTGAGTGTGATGTTCTTAATGCAAGGATAATGCTGACTAAAGAGAGTGTTGTTCCTAATACTAAAAAAGGATCAGTTAGCACAGCACCAGACATCATAAAGCTAAGCGCCATTGTAGAATAAATCAATGCGGCACCCAGTGCCCGACGATGCCCTGCTATATTACGGGTAACGTTATATATCAAAGCCAATACACCTATATTAACTAGCCATGATGGCAATCTGGCAGCAAACTCACTCACACCAAAAAGGCGGAAGGACATTGCCTCAAGCCAAAATGATAATGGCGGCTTACCCCAGAATGGCACTCCATAATCAAACCAGGGGGTGATCCAATCACCAGTTTCAGCCATGATGCGAGCGATTTCAGCATACCTGGCTTCGGAAGTACCAATCATTGGCAATATCGCCATAGAAACTAAACGGCTAAGAACAATTGCAATTAATAACCAGAGAAGCAAATCAAGGCGTTTTAACAAAACTATTTCCTTTCTCAGCTTTTCCAATAGAAACGATTTTATTGGCTTCAGGAATTTGACATATATCTCTGACCAAGTAATTGGGGCGCTGCTTGCTTTCGATATAGGTTTTGCCAACATATTCGCCAACAATACCTATTGATAATAGCTGGACCCCACCCAAGAATGTAAGCACGGCAACCAACGAAGGGTAGCCATGAACCGGATCTCCGAAAAAAATTGCCTTAATTATAATGGTAAGACCAAAAGCACCACCGATAAATGCGGTTAACATACCAAATAACATTACAAAACGAAGAGGGCTGGTTGAAAAAGAAGTAATACCTTCCATAGCCAGCTGGAGTAAACCCAAATACCCCCACTTAGTTGTTCCCGCGGCACGCGGATCACGATCATACTTTAGTACGACAGTTGGCATACCAACCCATGCAAATATGCCCTTCATAAATCTATTACGTTCTGGTAGTAGCTTTAAAGCATCTACAGCTCGCCGACTCATTAAACGAAAATCACCGGTATCCGCTGGTATATAAACTTTACTCATACCTTGCACCAGGCGATAAAACAAATGCGCGCTAGTACGCTTAAGCCAACTTTCACCCGCACGCGAACGCCGTTGCATCAATACCACATCGACCCCGGACCGCCATTGTTTGATCATTTCAGGAATAAGCTCAGGGGGATCTTGTAAGTCAGCATCCAGGATGATGATGGCATCTCCTTCAGCATAGTCCAGGCCAGCGGTGAGAGCTGCTTCTTTGCCAAAATTACGGCTCAGCCGAATAATTCTAATTGAAGCATTTATGGCGCGACGTTCAGCCAGAACATCTACACCGCCATCATGACTACCATCATCCACAAACACCAACCCTGTAGGTAT
>CAZEFU010000140.1:0-5413 GCA_964511515.1 uncultured Wenzhouxiangellaceae bacterium | reverse complement strand
TTGGCGCGTGGTGAGTTACATTGCATCGGCGCGACTACTACTGATGAGTATCGGCAGCATATTGAAAAAGACGCAGCTTTAGAGCGGCGTTTTCAGAAAGTTTGGGTGGGTGAGCCAAGTGTTGAAGATACCATCGCAATATTACGCGGCCTGCAAGAACGCTACGAGGTTCATCATGGCGTAGATATTACCGATCCTGCATTAGTAGCAGCTGCCACTTTATCGCAGCGCTATATTGCTGACCGGCAATTACCAGATAAAGCCATCGACTTGATGGATGAAGCTGCATCGCGTATCCGTATGGAAATTGATTCCAAGCCCGAACCATTAGACCGGCTTGAAAGACGGCTTATCCAACAAAAGATTCAGCGCGAGGCTTTGAAAAAAGAAACTGATGATGCAACGGTTAAGCGACTGGCAGAGTTAGAAGAAAAAATCACTTTACTGGAGAAAGAGTTTTCTGATCTCAATGAAGTCTGGAAAACTGAAAAGGCAGCGGTTCAAGGTTCAACCCATATCAAAGAAGAGTTAGAGCACGCCAAGGCCGAGTTTGAAACCGCTCAACGAGCCAGTGATTTACAGCGTATGTCTGAACTTCAATATGGCCGGATTCCCGAGCTGGAGAAACAACTGGAAGAAGTAGAGTCCAGCCAGCAAATTGAATTCACCCTGTTACGCAACAAGGTAACAGAAACCGAGATAGCAGAAGTGGTAACTCGTTGGACAGGAATCCCTGTTAGTAAAATGTTGGCTGGTGAACGCGAGAAGTTACTGCGCATGGAAGCCCAATTACATGAGCGCGTTATTGGTCAGAATGAAGCAGTAGTTGCAGTATCCAACGCCATTCGCCGTTCCCGTGCTGGCTTGTCTGACCCCAATCGCCCCAATGGTTCATTTTTGTTTTTAGGGCCAACCGGGGTTGGTAAAACCGAATTATGTAAGTCCTTGGCAAGCTTTTTATTCGATACCGAAGATGCCATGGTGCGCATTGATATGTCTGAGTTTATGGAAAAACACTCCGTTGCCAGGCTAATTGGTGCGCCACCAGGTTATGTTGGTTACGAAGAAGGCGGCTACCTTACCGAGGCTATTCGGCGTCGCCCATATTCTGTAATTTTATTAGATGAAGTTGAGAAAGCTCACCCGGATGTATTTAATATCCTGCTGCAAGTACTCGATGATGGGCGTTTAACTGATGGTCAGGGCCGTACGGTAGATTTTCGCCATACAGTAATTGTAATGACATCCAATTTGGGTTCAGAGCAGATTCAGGCAATGGCAGGCGCACCTTATGCAGAAATGAAAGCTGCAGTAATGGAAGAGGTTGATCAGCATTTTCGACCAGAATTCATCAATCGAGTGGATGAAATTGTGGTTTTCCACAGTTTAGATAAATCACAGATTCGCCAAATTGCTGGTTTATTAATTAGTGCCCTGGAAAAACGACTGGTAGAGCGCGAGCTAACTTTGCAACTGAGTGATGCGGCATTAGATTTGCTCGGCAATATTGGTTTCGATCCGGTTTATGGCGCGCGCCCGCTCAAGCGCGCTATTCAGCAGTATCTGGAAAACCCATTGGCAGAAAAGCTACTTGCCGGCGAGTATCCAGCAGGTGCTGTGATTGCGGTGGATGCAGATGAAGGAAAACTAAGCTTTAAGTAGGGTGCCGTTAGCCGACAAAGTCGGCGTAACGCACCATCAGTGCCAAACCTTGCCCATCCTATTTATGCCTAGTTGGGGTAGGCCTTGGCGGAAAAAGATATCAACAGGAATATCAGCATCTGCCAATCGATCAAGATCGGCTTGTAATTGACTATTGATAGTGCCTTTCTCTGCGATTAATTTACTCGCGCCAGCATAATCGCCACTACCTTGCAGACTTAATAATTCATTCGAAAGTGCTTTAATTGCGTTCTCAAAGTTCTCAACATTAACCCGATACTTGCCATCTTCCTCATTTCGACTAAAGGCATCCATTTGATTAAAGAAGTTAAATCGAATCATATTGGCACGACCATGCGCACTGCTGGCACCAAAACGAGTAGATCGGAAAATACCAGCGAGGAAAGTAACATAGTTATCCATTACTTCGCCTTCAGTAATTTCACCTTTCTCACGAAGTTTCTGGATCATATATAAACCCAGAATATCGGCCTTGCTTTCTTCTAGTGCTGAGGCATGTTCCTGCATTGCCTGACGCACAGTAGTGTTACCACCGACTACATTTTTAATTCCCAAGCCGTGGGCAACTTCATGGAACATAGTGTTGGCAAAAAATGCATCAAAGGTAATATATTGGCGTTGATCATCGGCGATTAACATATCAGCAATGGGTAGCAGAATCTTGTCAAATTTGGCGCGCATGGTGTTTTTTAATTGCAGACGGCGGGTACCTTTTGCCAGTTGCACTTCTTCATCGTTAGGTAGATTTATGGCAATAGTCTTGCTGCCAGCATTGCTGTCGCCAGCATAATAAATTGCATCATAGGCATTCAAGTCGGAGTCTGAGCCAGGCATTTCCTGCTTAAACTTATCCTCAACAGGCAGGTCTTTTTGTAATTCCGGCAGGTATTTGGCAAAGCGGGCTAGTTTTTCACTCCAGGCCATGTCTTTAATCAAAACATAAGCTTCAAAAGCTGTACGGTAGCCAAAAAGTTGGTCCTCATATGACTCAATTGGGCCAATTACCAATTCTATTGCATTGTTTTTCATATCCATCCAGGCCATATCAGAAGGTTGGTAGATATCACTTACAAAGGCATTAGCACGAAGTTCAAGATAGTTGGCAAACTCGGGGTCATCGGCAAGCTTGGCAGCCTCGCGCAGCAGGTGAGCTGCGCGTTTTAAGGGTGTGGCAAATTTAACCGAATATGGTACCAGTTTTAAGTTGCCTTCATCATCGCGCTCAACTATTGAATATAAACCATCTTTACCGGCTTGATCCCAGGCAGCAAACTCTTTTTTGCTCATATCAGCTGGGTAAAAACCTGCGCCTGCAGGTTTGGGGCCAACTCCAGCAACAAAAGGTTTGTTGCCATCGAGGCGATCCCAGGGGCCGTAATTATGTTTGATAAAACGGCGTGCATGGTTATCGGTTATAGATTTCATCAAGGTAGATCTATCACCGTATGCTTGTAGCCAAAACAGATGATCCATAATTCTTGCTGCCTTAATTAGCAGAGGAATCATTTTTTTCTGATTTTCACTAAGGTGGTTTAAGTCGGCAGACAGGTTTACTGCGGTATAAATTCCAAAACGAGGATTAGGCTCACTTAAGACAACAGGCTCAGGCTTTCTTTGTTCTTGCTCAGAAGTTGCTGCAGGTTCATTTGTGGTTTCTGCTACTTGATTTGTAGGTTCGCAAGCAGCAAGGCTTAGCAGTAGGCTGGTGAGAAAAACTGTCAATAGAACTGGTTGAAGTCGGGTCATTTGAATATCTCGTTTTGTATTAGCTGAATATGCGTAGAATACCAGATACGCCCACCTACTTGGAAATTCACGCCACTGCCCACACCTAAGGGACAGAATAAACAGCTTCAGAGTATGAAAAATGCCAATATATGAATACCAGTGCCAGGCCTGCGATTATCGCTTCGAGAAATTACAGAAGATGTCAGATGCGCCAATCCGGGATTGTCCTGAGTGTGTCGAACCAGAGGTGCGTAAACTGGTTACTGCTGCTGGCTTTCGCTTAAAGGGCAGTGGTTGGTATGAGACTGACTTTAAGACCGGCAATAAGAAGAACCTGGCTGGTGATTCCAAAAGCACCACAAAGTCTGAGAAAGCAGACAAGAAAAAAACTAAAAATTTAATAAAAACAGATAGTTAAAGCATAGGTAGTGCAAGCATGATATCAATGCTATCATTAAATTTCTGCAGAGTTACCAAAGTGATAGTTAATGGCAAATTTACTGGTTAGAAACATTGATGAGGAAGTGGTAAAAGCTCTTAAAGCGAGAGCTGGAAAACATGGGGTTAGTGCAGAAGCCGAACATCGCCTGATTCTTGAAGCTGCATTAGTAGTGCCTGGCAGAAAAAGTTTTTACGAAGTGTTAATGGCAATACCAAACGTCGGCCAAGATGCTGACTTCGCGCGTTCTGGCAACGATGAGACGGCAGATGTATTTAATTGATACAAATGTTATTAGTGAAATTCGTAAGCAATCCCTATCCAACCCCGGTGTAAACAGGTTTTTCAGATCTGCGGAGCGAGAAAAAAATAAACTTTATCTTAGCGTTATCACTATTGGTGAATTGCGGCGTGGTGTTGAGATGATTAGATACCGTGGTGATTTGGAGCAAGCAAATCTTTTGGAAAAATGGTTGTGCGTATTAGTTGAAAGCTACGCGGGAAATATTCTGGATTTTTCTAATACAGAAGCCGAAGTTTGGGGTAAGTTACGGGCACCCCACTATCAAAATGCAATTGATAAACAAATTGCAGCAACGGCTTTGACCTATGGTCTTATTCTAGTAACCAGAAATACCAAGGACTTTCTTGCTACTGGGGTACAGCTATTAAATCCTTGGGAAAGCTAAGTACGGTATTAATGAGCAAGAATAAACAGATGGTTTTCGCCAGCCATGCGTAACCCCCCCAGAGCTACGGAATTCACAGCTAATCTCCTGTATAATTTGCGCCCTTGATCTAATTAAATAAACAATCAACCCGGAGTCTCCGATGCGCAGCCATCTATGTGGTGATATCACCGAACAATTAGCCGACCAGCCGGTAACTCTTTGTGGCTGGGTAGACCGCGCCCGTGACTTGGGTGGTTTAGTTTTTATTAGCTTGCGTGATTACCGTGGCATCGTGCAGGTAGTTGTTGATCCCGATAACCAAGCTGCTTTTGAAGTAGCCAGCAAGTTGCGCAATGAATACTGCGTGAAAATTACTGGGCAGGTTAATTTGCGCCCGGAAAACCAGTGGAATGCAGATATGCGCACCGGCAAGGTTGAAGTTCTGGCAAGCACTGTTGAAATTCTAAATACTTCTGCACCCATCCCAATGCTAATGAACGATGAAGATGGTGAAGATATTCGGCTTAAATACCGCTATCTGGATATGCGTCGTCCGCGCATGCAAAATAATATGCGTACCAGGGCAGCGTTATACCAAGCGATTCGCAGCCACCTTGATACCGACGGCTTCTGTGAATTCGAGACCCCAATATTAACCAAAGCTACACCCGAGGGAGCCCGCGACTATCTTGTTCCCAGTCGCGTACATGGCGGTGAGTTTTACGCCTTACCGCAGTCACCACAGTTGTTTAAACAGTTATTTATGATGTCTGGTATGGATCGTTATTACCAAATAGCCAGATGTTTCCGTGATGAAGACCTGCGCGCTGATCGGCAACCTGAATTTACTCAGCTTGATATCGAGATGTCCTTTGTTGGCGAGAGCGAGGTT
>CAZEFU010000139.1:0-5450 GCA_964511515.1 uncultured Wenzhouxiangellaceae bacterium | reverse complement strand
GTGTCAATTCCACGAATTTTTGCCAGTGCATCCACTGGTTATATAATTGAGGCTCTTGGTTATACTCAGTTCTTTATTCTTTGTACTCTAATTGCTATTCCCGGTATGTTGCTACTATTAAAAGTAGCTCCGTGGAGTGAAGGATACACAACAAAGCAAGATTGATAGATGTCCATGTGCTGTTTATATATTGCAGTCTTAGAAGGCGGTTGTGGTATGATAATGCGGTGGCAAACGTACTACCAAGTACGAATACGAATGATAACTATATTCATTGCCGTCTACAAACTTTCCAATGAGGGGAAAAATATGTTTTCTGTTATTCAGTATAAAATTCTAATTCTTTTATCTGTATTGTTCATGTGGTTGCCAGCTTCTGCTTGGGCGCAAACAAGTGTGGGTTGCGACGATACTTATGTGACTTTAGCTGCCAATGATTTGATCGTTGATGTAAGGCCCACTGGAGCGGATGATACCGATAATATTCAATGTGCGCTGGAGCATGCCACAGATGTCGGAGTTCCAATAGTCAGGTTGAAGGCAGGAGATTTCTTTATCTCAAATATCATGATCGAAAATTTCAAGGGTACTCTACAAGGCGTAACCAGAGCTTCAACTACTTTAACAATTCTTGACACAAGCATTGATTGTGAGGCAATGGTTATTGATGGAATGATTCCTGCTGCAATTAAATTTATTCGTGGTGAACCTCGTTTGCGGTATATGAGGATAGAAGTAGGAACAGCGTGTATGTTGCCAATAGCAGAATTACCATTATATGCAGTTGTACATTTCACTGGTCGGAATACTAATGATGCGAGTTGCGGTAATGATGTGATTTTTGGTGCTGTAGATAGAGTCGATTTTGTTGGTCCAGGCCGGGATGAGTTCGCTCTTTTTATGACAGTTATAGTGGCTGCCGAGGGAGAATTTTTAGGTGGCTGTAAAGATACCTTACTAGGAACATTCAAGCTTAACCAGTCTTCAATATCAGATGCCAATATAGGTTTATATACTGCTATGCGCTCTGGTGCTCAGGTTGATATCAGCTTTACCGATTTTAACCAGTTAGGTTTCTCTGTAGCGATTGCGAACTCCAATCAGTCAACGACTATAACCTCTAATGTATTTGCCACCGATGGGGCAAGCCTCAGAACCGGTTCTTCAACCGGAATTTATCTTGGTTTAACTAACTCTTTTGCCCCAACAACTACAAGGTTAGTAGTTAACAATAATACATTTACTTTCTCAGGAGCACCTAGCGATGTGCTTGATGTCATTAAAGTGGCTGAATTCAGAAACTCTACTGAGACTCAGGCTGTCAGTTTGGCAGTCACCAATAATGTTTTTAATATTTACGGGAACAATATAATTGGTGTCCTGGGCGTTGATATAGATAATGCTGCGGTTTCGGCAAATACATTTAATGGTTTTGGTTGGACTGGAATTACCGTAAACTCCTATCTAAGAGATGTCTCAGGCTGGGTAATTACAGCTAACAATGGGTTCGGCAGTTATACTGCAGATTCAGCTGATATTAGTATCGCCTCCCCCCAGGTGTCGCAAACTATCATTGGTCCAGGCCAAGGTGCGTCTATTATCGATGCTGGTAATGGTACAGTGATTCTTCCAGGAAGTTCTGGCATCGACGGCTCGGTTAATACTGTCTCGAGTAGCTCTAGTGTGACTGGCGCTGGTTTAGATCAACTTAAATTCAAAAGGCGTGAATTAAGGAGAGAAGGGGTAACACCGTTCTTTTCGGTAATAAAATGGAATTGATAGTGATACCCACCCTTGTATGCAGGGGTGAGATTATTGTGTTGAAGGTGTTTTTAGGTAAAGAGTAAGACAATGTAAGCCGCTTGGTTAGCGGCTTGCTTGTTTCTTCCCCGTCCCCTGAATCTGGTAGTATCTACCATGTAGAGATTGATTAGCCCCCATTTTCCAGGGAAGGAATACATGAAAATATATTTAGATCTGCAACGACTCCTCTTGGTATTCAGTTTGCTGCTTGCCACGCAAACTGCTACAAGTCAAATATCTGCCAGCGCCACCAATGGGGCAACGCTTCAGGATTGCAGTTGTACAATTGGTGAGGTAGAGAGTAATACGGTTAATTCCTGCAACTACTCCATCGGCACAACTGTAATCGTTGCAACTGTAAGTGAGTTTAGAGCGGCAATTTCTCAGGCAAATTCATCAGGGGGCAATATGACGATTCTGATTGAGGATGGCTCCTACGAAGTTGCAACCATATCTTCATACCCTTATATCACGGCCAGCAATCTAGTTATAAGAAGCCTTTCTGGAAATCGTGATGCAGTAATTTTATATGGCAACGGTATGCAGGAAACACCAGCCAACCAAACAGTAAATACAATATTTGCTGTTGGTGACAATATCACTATTGCAGATCTCACTCTGATGGAAACAGCGAATAATGCCATTGCTGTTACTGGTGAAGACCTATTCGTTCACAATGTGAAAATGCAAGATACTTACGAGCATTTTATAAAAGGTAACTCAGTAAATGGGGGGGCGGACAGGGGGATTGTTCAGTGCAGTTTATTCCAATATACCAGTGCCACTAATCTTGGGCCACAGTGGTATATCGGCGGTATCGATGTGCATCAGGGGGATGATTGGATAGTTAGAGATAATGTTTTTATTAATATTGCCAGTCCTGATGCACAATTAGCTCAACATGCCGTTAATTTCTGGAATAACTCTTCAAACAATATCATCGAAAGAAATAAAATTCTCAATTGTGACCGTGGCATAGGCTTTGGCTTGGGTAGTAGCCCCAATACTGGTGGAATTATTCGTAATAACATGATTTACAATGATGGTTCTGCGCCTAATGATGATGTCGGTATTGGCCTGGAAAGCTCTCCTGATACCAAGGTATATAACAATACGATTTTAATTGAGTACCCAAATGCTATCGAATATCGTTTTTCTGCAACTACCAATGTTGATATCATCAATAATTTAACTAATCAGGCAATTCGATCGCGTAATGGCGGTCAAGCCACTCTCACTACCAATATCGTGAATGCGCAAGCGGGATGGTTTGTTGATCCTGCATTCGGGGATTTGAGTTTATTGCCGAACAATCCAGTAGTGGTAGACCAAGGAACTAATCTGCTTGATGTAGCAATGGATATTTATCAAACAGCGCGTCCCCAGTCAGGCAGCCATGACATAGGTGCTTTTGAAGTGGTTGAGGGTTCCATGTTTGCCGATGGCTTTGAGCAGCAGTAAGTAGACCGAAGACGCTTGCCAGCAATTTCAGCCCGCTCATCTAGAGTATACTGTTGTCTACAAGATCGGTAAAAGTTCCAAGTCCAAAGCCGTGGGATAGTGAGGGAGTTAAATGAAGCTATTTATATTACTAGTTGTGATATTTTCTATTTATAGTAGTTATTCTTTGGCGCAAGTGAATGATGATTTTTCCGGTAATGGATTACTCTTGAACTACACCACCAACAATCTCAATAGTTTGCCAGATGTAGCAAGGGTTAGTGGTAGGTACAGGGCAAACTTAGTTGATAACACTGGTAATATTACCCTGCATTACAACCAGTTCCAGGGTAGGCTGGATGCAAAAGAAGTTGCATTCCCGTTTGAATATATTGCCCGAAATATCGGTATTGGCACACAAGCCGATAGTCAGGTTTTTCCATCCTATGCAGGTAATCCATATATTTTTGCTGGGATCCAAGTGCATGATCTTGACCTGCAATTAAGGAATTCATCTCATATTGTGGTCGGCCACCGTGGTGGTAGGCGTTTAACAGTTGAAGGAAAAAATACTGTTGGGGGTAGCTCAAGTGTATCTGACGAGGGTACTGAGGCTGCGCCGCTTGGGCGCGCTGATATTCGAGTGCTTGGAAATGCCGACAATACCCTTACGATTTATTGGCAACAGCCCAACCCTTCACCAGGTATCATCGCTGATAATTGGAGCTTGTATCGGGGTGATGGCGAGTTGCCAGGCACAGCGCCTGTTTATGCCGATACTGTATATATTGGTTTAATTACCTATGCGCAGGGTTCAACGGGGATTCCATATGTTGGTACTTGTGATGCGATTGAGTTTACTGCACTGGGATCTCCAGAGAATCTGATTTTTGAAGACGGATTTGAGCAATAATCATTATTGCGTCAGCTAGGCGGTATAAATTGACCCTGCTAGCAGGGGTTTGCTCGCTCCAGTAATTCTTCTGGTATCAACTTTTATTTGATGCAGGCGTTGCCAGCCAAGCCAAGCAAATAACAATCCTTCAACCCAGTCGGGATCGACTCCAGCAGTTGCTGTGCTACTCACTTTAGTTGCAGCTAGATTTTGTTGAATTCGATTTAGCAAGTCGATATTATGTGCGCCGCCGCCGCAAACAAGTAATCTACTACTTGATTCAGGAACTGCAGCAGCAATGCTTCGTGCACTTAGTTCTGCCAAGCTGGTTTGTACATCTTCAGGCCTATATTGAGTTAAATCACAGGATTGACTGGCCCACTCAAGGTTAAAATAATCTGTACCCGTACTTTTGGGTGAGCTTGCCTTAAAATATTTATCAGCAAGCCAAATATGCAGGAGGTCATCTTGGACTACGCCTGTAGTTGCCCAAGTGCCGTGTTGATCGAATTTCTGTTGCTGGTATTTCCATATCCAGGCATCTAGCAGACAGTTACCAGGGCCGGTATCGAAACCAGAGCCATCAGGCTGAGTGATATTCGATATACCGCCGATATTTATTACCGCCGTGCTCTGGTCTTCATGCTGAAACAACTGCTGATGCAATAAAGGCGCTAGCGGTGCACCTTGGCCACCTACGGCCATGTCACTACTGCGAAAGTCACTGATTACTGTTATTTTGGTGAGCTGGGACAATAGCCTAGCGTCGCCAAGTTGCAAGGTCCATGCTGGTTCTGCCAGGGGCTGATGGGCTATGGTTTGACCATGGAAACCCAAGCAAGCAATATCTTTAACTGAGATGTTCTGTGCTGCAATCAGGGTATTGGCAGCTTCGGCAAAAACCTCAGCTAGTTGTTCGTGGAATTCGAGCAGCCCGGGTAAAGTCAGGTCATTGTTCTTATTGTCCGCACTTGCAAGCTTTAATAGGTCCCTGCGTAGCTCTGATGGGTAAGGCTGACTATGAGTGCTTATAATCTTCGGAAAAGCTCCTGAAAAGTCTGCCAGCACTACATCAATACCATCCATGCTGGTACCAGACAGCATACCAAGAGCTAGGTGCTTGCTCATGGCTCCCGGGCAGCAAGCATTTGAACTTGTTCAAGTTGCTTTAATTGAGCGATTAGCGGTTCTGCTACTAATTGAAATTTTGGCAATTGATCCGCAGGCAATGGCTCAGCTTTTGGAAGCTTTACTGTGCGCGGGTTTCGATGCACTCCGTTGACTACAAATTCGTAATGCAGATGGGGGCCGG
>CAZEFU010000138.1:0-5496 GCA_964511515.1 uncultured Wenzhouxiangellaceae bacterium | reverse complement strand
ACCGAGCATGTTTAGTAAAACACTCCCTGTTATGCTTCTACGGTGACGGTTTGCAGCTGGTTCACCTGGTTGAACCCTGCTCCAGGTGCGGTTTGGGGCATCCCAAATCTCCAATTCGATTTTAATCTCATCAGCATTGGCAGCAGTCACTGCCGTTGGTAATGGAATAGTGACAATTTCTGGTGAGCCACTTACTAGCGGGGTAACATCCACATCATTGATGATTACGCTAAAACGATTAAAATCTAAGGGGGAATCATCCCAGAGGCCAAGCAGAATGCTTTCAACACGGCTGGAGCTACCAACTGGAGTAATAGTCATAATCGGCCGCATCATATCGTCATGAACATTATGCTTGGGCGCACCAATATCTAACCAGCGTGCAATTAAACGCTTTTCTGCCTCTGGCATATCTGTGGTACCTGATACGGTGCTGGTTCCATCCAGGTAAGCGAGGAGTTCTGTTACCTTAGGCCATATTTCAGGATTTTCATTGCTGGGATTGTTGTCATCCACCAACACACCACTGTCTATAGGTGGCAAACCTGTAATTGGATCTCGACCATCCAGCCGTTCACCGTACATTGCCCAAACTAACATGCTTGAGCGAGCACTGTTTACAGAGACCCAACGCGAAGGCGTGCAACACTGTAGACGGCGGGTAATACGATCGGTACCGGGTACATCAATATCTGTTAAACCATTGCCCGGCAATGTACCTGAATCTATAACTACTCCACTTTCATGGGTGTATTTATTCTTTACTATTAAATCATAAGTTCTATTGTCACCATCCAGACGCAGGCCTGTAAGTTGCTGAGCTGGCTGACCATCTGCATGACAAGAAGCACAGCGGTTCTGTACTATGTCTGCAATATTATTAACCCAATCTGCTGCAAAGCTTCGACGTGCCGTTACGCCTGCTTGATCAGCATAAATATCTTGAGCGCTACTAACTGTGGGAAACCCATCTTCAATTCCTGTAAATAATGGCGCACTGTTAGTAGTGAAATCTCCGAATTTATTTTTATTGATTACCGCACGCGAAGCCAAAGGATCCATACCTGTGCGAGTGTGCACATGGCAGCCAACACAATATTGTTGCTCACCACGCGCAACAGATCGCGATGCGGTTTCTATATCAAGCGCCATCCCTCTTTGGTCAATGGTTTGCATTAAAAAGGGAGTGTCGGCAGGCACTCTTACCACGAAGCTTGTATCGGGATTGCCTTGCGCATCCAGAGGCTCAACACCCCCATTAGGTTTACGAACAGGGTATTCGCCAAGAATTCGTAGATGATGCTGTTGCCAACCAGACCATTTTTCATCTCCTTTCCAGAGGTCTTTAGGGATATTTGGCACCGGCATCAGAACTCTAATTCCATATATCTCATCATTATCAAAAATAGCCAACTCAGCACCGCTAACAGCTAAATTCATATAATTCCGACCTGACATGGCACCACCGCCATCCCTCATATTCCACGGTGTGCCATTTAGCGAGAGAGTTTCCCGGTCGTACATAGACGAAGCACCAGTGAGGCCGTAAGGTGCGCCAGCAGGCAGGCGCTGATCCTGGTTGCCGTCGTTAGCTGTGGGCGGCCTGGTATTACCGGGGTCAGGACGGGCAATCCCATAGATATCCTGATAACTAACGACAGCACGCGGCATGATTTCGTGGTACTCGGGAAAGTCCACCACTACTCGGGCATCATCGGCAATATGCCCTATTTGGCGGGTACTATTGGGCTCCAGTGGCAACAGCCAGATACCGGCATCCTTGCCAATGACTTCCATTACATCGTCCAATGTTGCGGGTTTACGATAAATTGAGCTATCAATAGTAGAAGAACCACCAATAGAGTAAGTGGTCAACAAATCGTTATCGGGAGCGGCAGCAGGATGGATGAAACGACCATTCATTTTAACGGTACGTCCATCAACCGGGTGAGTAAAGTACTCCTCAGGAATATAGGGGGGCATCGGTGTATCGCCAGCGCCGCCTTTAGGGGTAAGGCGAAATTGGTCTGGGCGTGCAAAAGGAACCAGTCCATTGCCATTTATCCATGTATCAGGTAATTCGGTGAGGACATCCCCGACCTCATTTCGGCCGCCTTGTTTGCGCCGATGCACAAAATCTGGTCCTGGAGGATCCACTGGAAAACGCTCTAAGGCTCCCAAACCGGTCTGCTGGCGGATGTAATACAGTGTGGCAACAATATCGCCGTCAGAGAGCTGTGTAAAAAAATGATACGCCCAGACGGTGGCATCATTTTTACCCGCAAAAATAAATGGCGCGGAACCATCAGGATTAATTTCGAATAATGAGAAATTGTTATTGCTGGTACGCTGCAGCATGCGATCAAAGTTGGTGTAAACAATGCGTCCGTCCATCAAGGTAGCTGGATGCAACTGGTTTGCTAAGGCACGGTGACTCAGTACCTCCATATTTTTACCATCGCGGTCCATAACAAACAACTGGAACAGAGAGAAACCCTCTTCCCGATTACTAGTGAAACCGATGCGACCATCCGGCATGAAAAACGACCCAGTATCCATCACTGGAACATTGGATACCCATTCCGGATCTTTGCCAGGATAAGCGCGTCCAGAGAACATTTCGCTATCAGGTGAAATCTGAATATTTTCCTCAGTAAGCAAATCGTACATAAAAATCAGTGCTGGAGCTGCGTAAGGTTTAAGGCCGCCATAAATAGAAGTGGCAAACCAGTTACCATTGAGATTACCATCCGGATCAAGCCTCATAAAAGTCTGGAAACCCGAAACAGACTGCTCTCTCATACCAAAATTTGTGACGAAGGTGCGAGTATCAGTAAACTTGGTATAGACCACATAGCGACCATCGAAGGAAACATTTGGATCCGCTATCGAACACACAGGATTTGAGCTGTCATCTTCATCGCAATTGACCAAGACCTTCTCTGCGGCAGGGTCGCCAGGGGTCATATTGGAGCGATGCAGAACCAGATCACAGCCGGGTTGATGGTAAACATTATTAGAGGCGGATAACCATAAATCGTTGACGCCATTCCAATTTAGCAAAGCTTCTGGTGGCCCGCCCCTGGAGCGTAAAACTGGTTCTTTACCCCTGGGGCAACGCACATATACCACATCATATGGAAGTGCAGCAAATTGAGCTTGGCGAGTCCCTGTATTATTTACCTCAGCAATAGCCTCGTTAAAGCCAGAGTTTGGTAGCGCTAGAACCGCAAATAACAAGAGTACTATTAAAGATAGTTTGTTAATAAAACTTTTCATTTTGATTCCTCGAATGCATCAGTAAAAATTAAATCAGATGCAGAGCTAACAGTTAAAACTGCATCCACACTGGTTTCGGTGCCAAAGTTATTGGTAACTTTACAACGGAATATTGCACCATCATCAATAACAGATACCTCTGGTATTGAGTAATTTGAGTTGTTTGCCCCAGGTATTGGTATATCACCTCTAAGCCACTGATAACTCACTAGTGGGCTACCTGTAGCTAAAACAGAAAACATTACTGATGAGCCTGCATCTATGGTTTGCGATAATGGCTGTGTAAGGATGCTCGCTGGTAGAGACTTAACAAAAACAGCGCCTTCATATCCGGTCAAGCTGACAGTGCCTGTTTGGGCTTGAAGCGTTCCGTCATAATTTAAGCGATGATAGTCATCTGGTAAAATCAGCTCACGGCTAACATTCATAAAATCAGGATTACCCCCAAAAAAATCAGTCTGATACAAAACAAGGCCATTGCTATAGTCGCGAGCAATAATCATTTGCTTTGGATGCTCAACACCACCAATAGTGCTTTTATCAACCGATTGCCAGGCCAGATAAATATTTGAGGGAATGACAGGTATGACGCCTACCTGATCGAATGTAGCTATTTCAGCATGGACTAACTCGGACTGAGTACTATCCCCTATGATGGCATAATCATCCTCTGATACTTTTGCTGTATACCTCAAAGGTTGCACAGTTTCAGCAGGCCATGACTGAATACCATGTGTTGGTTGCCCAATATCAACCGCCAACATAAAAGATGGTTGATAAGCAATGTTTTTGGGTACCCCAGCCTTATAAAAGTTGCCCTCTACAGTATTACCAGAGCCATAATTAAAGCTACTATTCCAACTACTATAAGCAGTTTTCCCTGGAATGTTTAAAAGATAATACATAGCTAAACCAGTGGCAATTCTCTCTTCCCACTGCTCTTTGCTGTTTACATATGGAATGGCGCCTGTCCAACCAGCGTGAGCCATAATAAGTGATTTTTTATCCCTATAAACTAAAGCAAAATTTTCCCACATTTTTGCTATACCGAAATACCCATCTAACCCTAAGCCTGGACGAATATAATCTTCACGCAGGAAAACATCGAATACATCTGCGTACCTCATCGTGTTGTTCTGTGGATAGAAAAGATTTTCCGCTGAGGTGTTTGCCCCTACCCAGGCACTTTGAGTTTCTGTTTTTATAGCATTAATGGTATCAAGGTAAGCATTTTTATATTGTTCTTTAAAGTCAGGGTCATTAAAGTTTACGTTGTACTCTGCAACTTCACCTCCAGTTCCAATCGTATTGATATTGCCAAGTTTAAATACATCGTCGTTATATGCCCCGGCCAAACCATTTGCCAACCACTGTTGTTTTGTAACCTGAACTATCGCATCTCGATACGATGGGTTAAGGAAGTCTGGTCTTTGAAAATTAGATCTTTGGCTCCACATATCTCCCAATGGAGTCACTCGTGATTCATAACGAAAGCGTGCAGTAGCCGCAGAATTGACCAAGCTGCTAAGCTCAGTGTTATCGACATAGCCATCCCCATTCAGGTCATTTAAGGGATCCCACCCTCGAATCAATCGTTTCTGCTCGCCTATACTTGGCATAAAATCTTTGGTCATAAGATCTTGAACAACCGGCTGGTCATTAATATCCTCTCCAACGCGGCAAATTTTTATTACATGAAACTCATGCCCTGATTCGATGGGTGTATTACCAAAGTATTGGCCGGTTTTACTGTTGGGATCATAAGTCGCTGCTTTTACCCAATCATTCGGAGGTTGCCAATATACTGAACCGGAAACTCTCAACCCATTAGTACCATCCACTATATTGGACTCAATGGTGCTCCACTGGTTAACAACACCCGTTGTCATATCAATGCTGCTAGGGTAGCGGACTTCTATTCGGCCTGTTGTAGCTACTTCCGCTAAAACAAATTCGACTTGATCAAATTTCTCTGGCATATAAACAAAGAGACAGCCACCATTATCTGAATCCTTAAAAGGCCGAATTTCGTAAGGAGGATTTTGCCAAATAATAAAACCTGTGTGATCCTCCCGCGAAGTCCAACCAGCAACCCATGGGCGTCGATTTAATGGTGTAAGTATCGAGTTTTGAGAATCCAGAATCTGAATAGGAGTATCTTCAGAGAAATGCAGGAAGTAGTCTTCAAAGTTATCATTGATACTTTGTGCATGTTCT
>CAZEFU010000137.1:0-5498 GCA_964511515.1 uncultured Wenzhouxiangellaceae bacterium | reverse complement strand
CCGGTAATTGGTATTACAGGTACTGGTGGTGCGGGTAAATCCAGTTTGACTGATGAGTTACTAAATCGCTTTCAGCAATATTTTCCAGATAAACGAATTGCAGTATTGGCGGTAGACCCAACTCGCAGGCGTACTGGTGGAGCTTTGCTGGGCGATAGAATTCGCATGAATAGCCTACGCCAAGGCGGTATTTATATGCGCTCAATGGCAACTCGCAGACAGCACCGTGCCACTAGTGTAATGCTTAGAGATGCAATCGATTTTCTGAAAGCAACTGGCTTTGATTTGGTAATAGTTGAAACTGCTGGAATTGGGCAATCAGATTCTGAAATTGTTGATCTGGTAGATTTTCCGATGTATGTGATGACTTCCGATTTTGGCGCAGCCAGTCAGTTGGAAAAAATCGATATGCTCGATTTTGCCAAACTGGTTGTACTAAACAAATATGATCGCCGGGGCGCAGAAGATGCGCTGCGGGATATTCGTAAACAGTGGAAACGCAATAATCTAGCCTTTGATATGGCGGATGAAGATGTACCGGTTTTTCCCACCATTGCCAGTCAATTTAATGATCCTGGTTTAAGCTGGATGTTCGCTAATTTATGCCGTTTGTTACAAACCTCTCTGAAATTGCCCGAGCAGGATTGGACCCCTGATATAGATACCAGCATTAAAGAACCACGCGCAACCACCTTGATTCCGGCATCAAGGCAACGCTATTTGGCAGATATTGTTGATAGCGGTCGCGGTGTTAAAGAAAAGATCAAGCAGCAGGCAGAAGCCGCCAGCCAGGCACAAAATATGTATCTGGCTTTGGCAGCAGTTGAAGATAATGGTTTACCCGCAATGCTGGAGCTGTATGCCCAAGAAACTATTGTTGCAAGTGAGGAGCGTAGCTTAAAGATATTACGCGAGCGCTATAACCAGGCAGTGCAGTCATTAGAGCCAGAAGCGGTTAAATTGTTGCAGCAGTGGCCAGCACTGGCAAAAAGTGCTCGCACTGAGCAATATAGTTACCAGGTTCGCGGTAGAGAAGTAAGTGGTGCGAACTATCGACATAGCTTATCTGGGTTAGATATTCCTAAATTAGGATTACCAGCTTTTCAAGATTGGGGCTCGTTACTGCAGTTTTTAATGCAGGAAAACCTGCCTGGATATTATCCATACACAGCTGGTCTTTTTCCTTATCGTAGAGCAGGCGAGGACCCAATCAGGATGTTTGCAGGCGAGGGCACTCCAGAACGCACCAATCGCCGCTTTCACCTGCTGGCTGCAGGTCAACCAGCAGCGAGACTCTCCACTGCCTTTGATTCTGTAACCCTGTATGGTGATGACCCGCACAAGCGCCCTGATATTTATGGCAAGGTTGGTAACTCCGGGGTATCAGTAGCTAGTTTGGATGACATGAAAAAGCTTTACTCAGGCTTTGATCTTTGTGCACCAACCACCTCTGTATCTATGACAATTAACGGCCCGGCACCAATGATTTTGGCATTTTTTATGAACACCGCCATTGATCAGCAAGTCGAAAAATACCTGCGTGAAAATGATCAGTGGGAAGCGGCTGAAAAGAAAATAAGTAAACTACTTAAAGATGTCACTCGGCAAGAGTATGTGGGTGACTTACCAGTTAGAAATGATGGTTTAGGCTTGGCAATGCTGGGGGTTACGGGCGACCAGTTAGTTGATGCTGAAATCTACCAGCAGATAAAAGAGAAAACCCTGCAAACAGTCAGGGGTACAGTGCAGGCAGATATTCTCAAGGAAGATCAGGCGCAGAATACCTGTATTTTTTCCACTGAGTTTGCTTTACATATGATGGGCGATATTCAACAATTTTTTGTTGACCATAAAGTTCGTAACTTTTATTCTGTTTCTATCTCTGGTTATCATATCGCGGAAGCTGGTGCGAATCCGATCTCACAATTAGCGTTTACTCTGTCTAACGGCTTTACCATCGTTGAGTATTACCTCGCCAGGGGCATGAGAATTGATGAATTTGCCGGCAACTTGAGTTTCTTTTTCTCCAATGGAATGGATCCCGAGTACGCGGTAATTGGGCGGGTGGCAAGAAGAATTTGGGCAAGAGCAATGCGCGAGCGCTATGGCGCCAATGCCAGATCGCAAAAACTCAAATACCATATTCAAACTTCTGGCAGGTCTTTGCATGCCCAGGAAATTCAATTTAACGATATCCGTACCACCCTGCAGGCGCTATACGCCATTTACGATAACTGCAATAGTTTGCACACCAATGCTTATGATGAAGCTATAACCACGCCAACTGAAGAATCAGTGCGCCGCGCTGTGGCAATTCAATTAATTATTAATCGTGAACTGGGTCTTAACTTCTGTGAGAACACCCTGCAAGGTAGCTTTATCATCGAGGAGCTAACCAATATTGTTGAAGAGGCTGTTTATGCTGAGTTTGAACGCATTTCTGATCGCGGTGGGGTACTTGGTGCGATGGATACCATGTATCAACGCGGTAAGATTCAGGAAGAGTCAATGCTCTATGAGCAAGGCAAGCATGATGGTAGTTTACCCATAATTGGAGTAAATACATTTTTAGATGCACGCAGCGATACCGAGACAGAGCTTGTTGCTGAACTAGCGCGTTCAACTACAGCAGAAAAAGATGCTCAAGTTGATGCAGTGGAAAACTTCCGCCAGGCGAACGCCCAATTTAGCCCAGAATTATTAAACGCATTGGCAGCAACTGCCCGTGAGCGCGGCAATACATTTACCAGTCTGATTGAGGTTGCTAAACATTGCTCCTTAGGACAAATGTCAAATACCTTGTATTCAGTTGGTGGCGAATATCGGCGCAATATGTAGGCAAAAGATAATAAAAGAAAAGGCGACTCGTCAATATGACGTGCTGTCAACACAGATAAGGGGGGAATCTGTGTGACGAGCCGCTACTATTAACAATAGTGGTTATTTTTTAAAAATCAAGTGCAATTCAATATCCATTTGCATATAGACCTATTTATACGAATAAGCTTGAGCAAATAAAACAGGTGGTTTTGAAAGAATATCCATTTATCGCAGGTCTTGCTATAGTCTTATATTAAAATGATCTGGGAGATTACAATGCGCATTGACTTATTCTTCAAACTACCTGTTTTATTATTTATTGCGACTTTACTGCTAAGTGGAACTGAGTTAATTGCAGCCGATAGAGTTGCGGTTGATGCCGAACACGTAACGCCACTATTACCGGGAATGAAAGCCCCTGAATTTGAGCTTAGAGATACCCGCGGCAAGCTTTTTAAAGTAGATCCTGCAAAACTTGAAAAGCCTGTTGTTATAACTTTCTATCGAGGTGGCTGGTGCCCTTATTGTAATTTGCATCTGGCAGAGCTTAGGCATGCAGAAAAGAAATTACTTGAAATGGGTTTTGATGTTTGGTTTTTAAGCACCGACAAACCAGAAATTCTTTATGAAAGCTTGCAAACACCAGATATCAAATACAGTATTTATTCAGACGCCAAGCTCGATGCGGCCAAAAAATTTGGCATTGCCTTCCAACTTAACAAGAAGACAGTTGCCTTATACAAGGGCTTTGGTATTGATCTTGATAAAACCACAGGTGAGTCGTACCAGTCTTTACCAGCTCCAGCTACCTTTCTGATTGGTACAGGCGGTATTATTCAATTTATGTACACCAATCCAGACTATAAAGTACGCCTGCATCCAGATTTGTTGCTTACTGCTGCTAAGGTCTATCTAGAAGGTGCCGATAAACGCTTGTTGAAGTAAGCTTGGTGCCAGTGATATTTTAACGGCATTCTGTGGCTACAGAAAGTATATTGCCTGCTGTAGCCAAGATTTGCTATGCTTATGGCTATTATGATTACTAATGCACCGTCATTAAGTGGCAACTTCATGCACCGGTTTCTCTTGCGAATACGCTTGGCGGTTATTAGTTTACTGATTGCCTTGCTGGTAATACCGCCATCTGTAAATGCTGAATTTACAGACCCTGCATCTCTACCATTAGTACAAATAGATGTTCTAGAGTATCAAGGGGCTTTTATCATACCCTCTGCGGTATACGGAGAATCGAGTGCGGATAATGTCACCGGACAAATGGAGTACAACCCAGTTAATCATTCACTTTTTTTCGCGGGCAAGTTCAGCGAAGGTGCTGTAGCCGAATTTTCAATCCCAGCTTTGGTGAATACTACCACTGTAAGCTTGCTAAACACTGGCACAGTATTACAAAATTTTCGAATTGTACTCAATCAGACAGCAGACGGTAATCCACAAAGTATTGATAGGGTAACAGGTTTAAAGTTGTTTGATGGTAAGTTGGTCGTAAATGGGGTGGGGTTTTATGATGCGGCAGCTGACAATACCCATACTACCCTGGTAATTGAAGATGCCAATAATATTGCCACAAGCACAATTTCTGGGTATTACGAATTACAGGGGGCGGCACATATTGCTGGCTGGATATCTACAGTTCCTTTGGTTTGGCAAAGTACTCTTGGCGGTGCTTATCTGTCTGGTAATGCACCCAATTATGCTATCAACAGCCGCTATCCGCAGGGTATAACGGCTTTCATTTTTGACCCGGCCACTTTAAGTGGTGCACCAGCTGGCGAAATTCCTACAACTACACTGCTTGATTCGAGTCTTGCCAATCCCTTGTATGCAGATTTCGATACTTACCAAAATGCAAATTATAATATTCTTTCAACCAATGGTACGCCGCCTTTCACCGGACACACTGCTGCAGATATTGGTGCTGTTGCCGGTACCAATGGTTTGTGGACTGTAAATTCTAGAGTGAGTTACGGCTTTATTGTGCCAGAGAGTAGAACCTATATGACCATTGGGTCATCGGGCGGTCATGTTTCTGGTATTGGCTATAAAGCAACTCCTAACGGTAAGGATTATAATTGCGGTGGGCCTTGCGCTTATGACGCAGATGATTACTATAACTATTACTGGCTTTGGGATGTCAATGATCTGGTAGCGGTGAAAAATGGAAACATGCAGCCATACGATGTACGTCCTTACGCCTATGGCGTTTTTGATGCTCCGTTTCAAACAGACATATTTAACGGTGGCATAGCCCGCCATAATGCCGTTATTGGTGGGGTTTACGATCCGGCTTCTGGTCTGCTGTATCTGACTATTAAGGGCGGTGAGTCCACAGCTCGATACGGAGTTAATCCTCTGGTAGTTGTATACAAGCTAACTAATGTTTCTCAACAGTTAATTTTTCGAGATGGTTTAGAGCTCAATTGAGCTTTGCTTTTGGCTGGGTAGATATTGATATCACCTACAGAAAAGGTGTTGGGTATTCTAGTTCGGAATTTCTCGGTACCTACTGGAATCTGGCGTTTTTTAATTCCAGCACTCATTTAGCAATTGATCCCAGACCTGGATTAGTCCGCAAAACCACTAGTACTGAATCTATATCCAGAATTTTTTCTTCACCATTTGAGTTGAGTAAGTTGAGCTTGGTTAAATTACCTCTGATA
>CAZEFU010000136.1:0-5500 GCA_964511515.1 uncultured Wenzhouxiangellaceae bacterium | reverse complement strand
TCGAGCAAGCCGGAGATATGCAACCAATCTACGCAGCCGCGATGGAAATTCTCGATGATGTTATCGAGCAATTGATTGCAGCGCGCGAAAGAGAAGGTGAAAAAATGGCACAGATGATCAATGAGCGCCTTGAAGGCATTGATAGCTGGGTTAGCAATGTACGTGAATGGCTGCCTGAGATTCGCGAAAAATTACGCCAGCGCCTAACTACTAAAGTAGAAGCCTTTGCCGATCAAGCCCTGGACCCAGGACGACTAGAGCAGGAAATTGCCCTGTTGGCTCAAAAGATGGATGTAGATGAAGAGCTCGACCGGTTAGCGGCGCATGTAAGTGAAGCTCAACATATCTTGCAGCGAGATGAAGCAGTTGGCAGGCGCCTGGACTTCCTGATGCAGGAATTTAATCGCGAATCTAATACTTTGGGATCAAAGTCAGTAGATGAGAAAACTTCCAGGGCCTCTGTGGAATTAAAAGTATTAATTGAACAAATGCGCGAGCAAATCCAAAATGTCGAATAAATCAGACAGCCCAATAAAAGCATTTGGCAGCTTGTTTGTAGTTGCCGCACCGTCAGGTGCAGGAAAGTCCAGCTTGGTAAATGCCTTGTTGGAAGACAACCCAAATATGGAGCTATCCATATCAACAACCACCCGGCCGCCACGCCCAGGTGAGAGTGAAGGCAGTCATTATCATTTTGTTGATCCAGCAAGCTTCGATATTATGCGCAAAGCGGGAGAATTTCTTGAGTCCGCCAGAGTCTTCGATAACTGGTACGGCACCAGCAGCAAAGCTATTGCCCAAATTTTAGAACGCGGCAACGATGTCATTTTGGAAATCGACTGGCAGGGAGCACGTCAGGTTGAAGAGCAGTTCCCCGGCGTACATCTAATATTTATCCTCCCGCCATCGGTTCAGGCACTGCGTCAGCGCCTAAGCAAACGCGCCCAGGATAGCGAGGAAGTTATAGATCGTAGAATGCGCGAATCACGCCGGGAAATGGCGCATTGGGTAGAGTTCGACTACCTGGTAATCAACGACAAATTCGAGGTAGCCCTGGATGATTTACGCAGTATTGTACGTAGCGCGCACCTGCGGCAACCAGATCAGCGACTAAGACATCGGAAATTGTTGGAAGAATTACTCAAAACAGACTAAAATACGCGGTTCGACTATTAATTAATTATATTGGAAAGATAATATGGCACGGATTACTGTAGAAGACTGCCTCAAGAATATCGATAACCGCTTTGACTTGGTGTTGACTGCCACTAAACGGGCGCGTCAAATTTCCCATGGTGCTGAGCCATTGGTAGAAGTTGAGAACGATAAACCAACAATTATTGCCCTGCGAGAAATCGCTGAAGGCTTGATCAATGAGCGCAATGTAGATGTGCTCCAGGCCGAGCTCGACGCTGAGGCCGAATTCGCTGAAGCTACTGAAGCCGCATTAGAAGCGAGCATCAGAGCCGAGGTCGGATAAGCTCCAAGATGCAAACGGCAGCAACCCTCCCGGAAGAAGTCCTCGACCTGCGAGATTTGCTCAATACATACCTTGATCCAGATAAGGTTGCTGTCGCTCTTAAAGCCTATGAAGTTGGTGCAGAAGCACACCAAGGGCAGACCAGAAAAAGCGGTGAAGACTATATCCTCCATCCCGTAGCAGTAGCCCGTATTCTGGCGCGTATGCGGATGGACTACATCAGCATTGCGGCCGCAATCTTACACGATACCCTCGAAGATACGCCACTGGATAAAGACCAGCTCGCTACTCTGTTCGGAGAAGAAATTGCAGAACTTGTCGATGGCGTAACCAAGCTCGACAAAATGAAATACCGCACCCGTCAGGAAGCGGATGCCGAGAGCTTCCGCAAACTACTGATGGCGATGTCTGAAGATTTACGAGTTATCTTCATCAAGCTCGCCGACCGGTTGCACAATATGCGCACATTAGGAGCGATGGCACCCGATTCTCGCCGGCGTATTGCCCGAGAAACCCTGCATATTTACGCCCCCATTGCCGATCGTCTAGGAATGAACAGCATAAAGCTGGAGCTGGAAAATCTGGGTTTCAAAAACCTCCACCCCTGGCGTTACAATGTTGTAGTTGAGCAGGTAAAAGAAGTATCAGGCAACCGCAAGGAAGTTATCGATTCTATTCGGCAAGACTTGAAAAAACGCTTGGATGAATCCGGTATTCCCAATCGAATTATTGGGCGAGAAAAAACCCCGTATAGCATCTACCTAAAAATGCGCACGCAAAACCTGAGTTTTTCTGAAGTCACGGATATGTACGCACTACGAATCATCACCAACTCCGAGCCCCATTGTTATCAGATTCTTGGAGCTGCACACAATCTGTACAGACCCAAGCCGGGCCGTTTTAAGGACTATATCGCCCTGCCCAAGGCGAACGGCTACCAGTCACTACATACAATTTTATACAGCAGCTATAACATTCCAGTTGAGGTTCAAATACGCACCGAGGAAATGGATATAGTTGCCGAACAGGGTGCGGCAGCACATTGGCTGTATAAAAGCGGTGAGCGCAAAGATGTATCCACCCTGGTCCGTGCGCGCCAATGGCTGATGCAACTGGTCGATATCCAGAAACATACAGGTGATTCTCTTGAGTTTTTGGAAGGTGCCAAATCCAATCTATTCCCGGATGAGATTTTTGTTTTCACACCCAATGGCAAAATCATCAATCTACGCCGAGGCTCCAGCGCCCTGGATTTTGCCTATGCAATTCATACTCAAGTTGGCGACCACGCCATTGGCGTGATGGTTGACAATATCGAAGTACCCATTGGTACGGCTCTGGTTAATGGGCAAACAGTAGAAATTCTGACTGACAAAGAGAGCCTGCCACAGCCAGAATGGTTACAAATAGTAGTCACCGCCAAAGCCCGGGCTGCTATTCGCCACCACTTGAAGAGCCTACGAACAGAAGACACCGTTAGTCTAGGTAATCAACTGCTGGAAAAAGCCTTGGCAGCAAGGAACTCTTCTCAAGAAGATATCTCAGACCGGCGTATGCGTCGCTATCTGAAGAAAAACCAGTATGCAAGCATAGAAGATTTACTCACCGATCTGGCTCAAGGTACCCAGCTTGCCAATGTGGTGGCTGCAATACTTGCCCCAGACCGACTAAGAAGGCTAGGCGACCTGGATATTGCCAGAGAAGCATTAACCATTTCCGGCAATGAAGGTAGCGCCCTAAGCTATGCGGCTTGTTGCCATCCAATCCCTGGAGATCAGGTGATGGCATATCTTTCAGCAGGAAAAGGCGTAGTGGTGCATCGACTGGAATGCCCGAATGTTAGCGAGTTCCGCAAACATCCAGATCGCTGTTTGGATGTAAAGTGGGCATCCATTACTACTGGTACTTTTGAGGTTTCACTAAAAGTCTTAACTCGGAATGTTTCCGGGGTATTAGCATCGGTCTCCACCAGCATTAGTGATGCAGGTGCGAATATAGAGCAAGTCCAACAACCTGAGGCTAACCCTGATACTGCCATCCTGACTTTTAACATTCTGGTCAGAGATCGCGATCATATGGCTAAAGTAATTCGCCGTCTACGGCGCAATGCCAGTGTTCTGCGGGTTACCCGGATCGACTCTTAAACAACTACTACAGCTTGGAGTAGATAGTGAAAAACAATATTCAAATCGACAATGCACCGGCCGCGATTGGTACATACTCACAAGCTATCTGTAGCGGCAATACAGTTTATTTGTCTGGGCAGATTCCGCTAGATCCAATATCAGGTGAATTGATAGATGGTGATTTCAACCAACGCGTGCAGCAAGTAATTAGCAATCTGGATGCTGTATGTATAGCAGCTGGTGGCTCACTTCAGCATATAGTTAAACTAAATGTTTACCTTACCGACCTCGGCAGTTTTGACGCAGTAAATACTGTTATGGCGGAGAATTTCACTGCCCCCTACCCCGCCCGTGCCGCCGTGCAAGTATCGGCCTTACCTAAAGGCAGCGATGTGGAAATGGATGCGGTAATGGTGTTGCCTGAGGTAAACGGCTAAATTGTGAATGCCGCGCCTGGACTACTAGCTGAGCCTGTCCGCAGCCTGCGGGGAGTAGGTCCACGCATGCAGGAGAGTTTGGCCAAACTTACTATCGAGAAAGTTTCCGACCTGCTGTTTCACCTACCCATGCGCTATGAAGACCGCAGCCAGAAAAAATCAATTGGCGAGTGCCGTCCCGGCGACCGAATCCTGATTGAAGGAGTTATTGAATCTAGCAGTATCGTTCGCCACCGCCGCGCAATGCTGATAGTTGTAATAAGTGACGGTACCGGGATGATGACTCTAAGATTCTTTAACTTCCATGCCGCTCAAGCCCGCTCATTAGCGCGGGGCGTTAGTCTGCAGGCATTTGGCGAAGTTCGAGCTGGCGGGCGCGGCCTGGAAATGATCCACCCTAGCTACCAACGCGAACAAGACCAGACCGAGCAAGACGACTTCCTGACACCTGTCTACCCATCAACTGAAGGCCTAGGCCAGGCTAGCTGGATGAATCTGACGAACCAGGCAATCGAGATATTACGCAAATCGCAACAGGAACTCCCCGAGCTATTGCCGGCCAAGCTATTACAGAAACTAAAACTACCCAGTCTAAAATCCGCATTATTATTACTCCACAGGCCGCCGCTTGATAGTGAACTGGCACATCTAAACCGCGAGAACCAAGACTTTCAACATCCGGCGCGAGATCGTTTGGCGCTGGAAGAGTTGCTCGCTCATCATTTGAGTATGCGCAGAATTCAGCAGTTGCAGCAACAGCGTAAGGCGGTGGCTTTTAATGGCAGCAATGAATTAAAAGCCAAGTTTCTCAAGCAAATTCCATTCGAGCTAACCAAAGCTCAACAGCGAATTTGCCAAGAAATTGAAGCCGACTTGAACCGAGATCAACCAATGATGCGCTTGTTACAGGGTGATGTTGGCTGTGGTAAAACGGTGGTCGCAGCATTAAGCATTCTGCCGGTGATTGCCGCTGGTTATCAGGTAGCCATTACCGCCCCGACTGAATTACTAGCCGAACAGCATCGAGATTATTTCAACGCTACCTTTACTCCACTGGGCTTTGAAACCGTTTGGTTATCATCCCGAGTAACAGGTTTAGCCAGAAAAGCCGCACTAGAGAAAATTGCCGATGGTACTGCTATCGTAATTGGAACCCATGCATTAATGCAAAAAGCCGTGGAGTTTAATCGGCTCGGCCTGGTGATCATCGACGAGCAACACCGCTTTGGCGTACATCAACGTTTGGCATTACGAGAAAAAGGTCAGGCCTCCGGGAAATGGCCGCATCAATTAATTATGACGGCAACGCCAATCCCGCGCACACTGGCAATGACTGCCTATGCTGGTTTGCAAATATCGGTAATAGATGAGCTTCCACCCGGCCGCAGCCCCGTAACCACAGTAGCCATCGACCAACAGCGCCGCAGCCAAGTTATAGAGCGCATCGCCAGCGCCTG
>CAZEFU010000135.1:0-5515 GCA_964511515.1 uncultured Wenzhouxiangellaceae bacterium | reverse complement strand
ATATGCTGAAAATGCGCAATGAAGCGATTGTTTGTAATATTGGTCACTTCGACAACGAGATTGATGTTGCCGGGCTGGAAAAATATGAGTGGGTAAATATCAAAGATCAGGTAGACCACGTGATCTTCCCAGACGGTAAGCGCATTATCCTGTTAGCTCGCGGGCGACTAGTAAATCTCGGTTGCGCCACCGGCCATCCAAGCTTCGTAATGTCTAACTCATTCACCAATCAAGTATTAGCGCAAATGGAATTATGGCTGCGCGGCGATAACTACGGAAAAGATGTTTACACATTACCCAAGCACCTAGACGAAAGAGTCGCCATTTTGCATCTGCAAAGAATCAACGCCAAGCTAACCAAGCTATCCCCAGAGCAAGCAGAATACATCGGCGTTTCCGTAGATGGTCCCTACAAACCCGACCACTACCGCTACTAAAAAGCAAAGAGGGTCAGAGTAAAGTGCCAGAGTACACTCTTCTGGCTTAATGTGCTGGGGCTTTACTCTGGCCCCATTTTCATACTGCCGTCTTCCCGGAAATGCGAATAGCATTATCCGGGACCCATGCTTGGGTTGTGGATCCCGGATAAGCCTACTCGGCTTTCCGGGAAGACGAAGTGCGGGTTTCTCGGCTTTCCGGGAAGACGAAGTACGAGTTTCTAGGTTTTCCGGGAAGACGAAGTACAAGTATCTGGGATTTCCGAGAAGACTGTTTGCGAGTTTTTACGCAGTGATGGTATAAGCGGTTAAAATATCAATATGAAGATTTTCACCTCAATAGTACCGCGCAAACTCAAATTAGGCGAGCTGGACCGACAGCAATTGGCAATTGAGTCGTGGGTGAAGGCTGGTTTCGAGCCGGTATCGTTGAATAGTGGTGATGAGCGTGAGCAATTAGTGGATAGTTTCTCTCAGGTAGAGTTTAGAGAGGTATCACGCGATGGGCGAGAGATAACTGGTAAACCGCTTGTCTATATTGATGACCTGCTGGCGGCTGTTGCCGCAGAAAGTGGGTCGGTTTCGGGAATTGTTAATTCCGATATTATGTTTCGATCAGGTGCAGATCTACCAGCTGAATTAAATAAAGCCACAGGTGAAGGATTGCTTTATGGTTGCCGCCTTGATATTCACTTACCGACAGATACTCAAGGTAAGATTTACGATATTGGTTTTGATTTTTTCTTTTTAAATCGGAAGCTCGCTGGCAAGTACCCATCAAGTAAATTATGCATGGGCGCACCAATGTGGGATTACTGGATGCCACTGATTAGTAGTAAATTAGGATATTCCACAGCATTTTTAACAGATATAATCGCCTGGCATGTGATGCATGAACAGGCTTGGTCACAAGATGTAAACTTATTTATGCTGGGCGAATTGATTCAACAATCGGGGCTTGAGTTCTCTTGGTTAAATAGTGTAGATTTCAACTCTCTGGATCAACAAGGAATTAACGCACTACAAGAGTTTTCAAAATACATTCTTCCTTACCTTTTTCAGAATTCGCAGATGCTTAAGGCTCAAGTCTGAGCGTAGTATTTACCTATGTATGTGGTGGCTTGTTCCAGACATCACTCCATGGTTCAATATTTAGAAATAAGCCTTCAGTGAAATTAGTGGGAATGAGCTGTGCACTAGCACAAAGCTGATTTATCTCTTGCTGCTGTTGCTTATTACATTCCTGCCAGTCACTAATAATAACCGCCTCAGTATGTGCAAGTATTGCTGTACTGCTTATGTCCTCTGCAGCTAGTAATTGAATGTATCTTACATCTGCAGATGTCGATTTCCTGTTAAAACGACTTGCGTGAATGCCTGCTGCTTCAGCCAGATCTAAGACAGCTTGGTTATCGTCCAGTAATATTATAAGCCTCGGTAAGTCTGCCATATCACATACAATCCGTGGGTCTGCATTTGGGCTTATCTGGCAACTAATGGCGTTATAAGCACGATGTTGTTCCTGAATCCACTCATATATAGCCACACGCTGAAACAAATCGTCTTTATTGTGGCAAGCATATACTTCAGATCGTTTGTCTATCACATTAGGACGCCAAGAATTTTGTGGTTTATGGTTTAGCAGCTGCTGAAAGTTTTTCATTCTCTGTTTGATCGAGAACAATTTCTTGACTCGTAAATGCCCAGCTCTGGCGATGCGATTTCGCTCTTGTGTATGGCTTAGGTAATATTTGCATTTAGCGATAAGGTCATCAATACCGCGGTAATAAACCAAGTGTTCACCATCAGTGAAAATAGAATCTTGCCCTGCTTGCGGTTCAAGTTCTTCAGTAAGTAGAAAACCACCCGATGCCAAGGTCTCGAAAACTCTCAAGTTGAAATCACCGTTAAGACTATGGTTAAAGGTAATGGCTGCTTTATTGTAATGGCGACAAGCAACTTTTTGAGGCGCAGTTAGTACTGATAAAGGAATATCTGCCTGTTGCAGACCTTCTAGTAGATCATTTCTTACCGGATGCGCCTTACCCATCTGACCTATAAATACTACATGTGCTTGCGGATCCGAACAGGGTTTGATCCAGGTATCAGCAAGCAACATACCCGGTAGCCAATAGATAGGTGCCAGGCCGGCCTGATTAAACCAGTGGCTGTGTTGCGGTGTATGATCAATTAATAGATGGTCAAAATTTTCCGTCAACAAGAAGCCCAGCATGCTTTGTAGCGGCCTACTCATATGGTGGGTGTCGCCAATCAGAGCAATTGTTGGCTGGGAGATTGCCTTTATATTTCCTGGAACATGCTGAAAAGTTGAATCCAGGCGGATTATTACCAGATCTGGTTGCTGTGATTCGGGCAAGCTATTTATCAGGCCTGCGAGGTCATACTGCTTTTTCTCAGGTAGGTTGAGGCTGAGAATATTTCCATTTTCATCACGGCTGTTCGGGTAGTAAGGGCTACAGATAAGCATATGCTCGCTGTATGCCGGAGGCGGCATATACTCAGGCCTGGTGTGGGTGGCAAATAGAATCCTTGATTTCTGACTAAGAGGTGTCACTTTAAAAACGCTCCATGTTTTCACAAGTATAACTTACAGAGCCGTTCGCGTAGCTAGATTAATAAATAGTCAACTCTAGCTCGTTAAACCGAATTATATTATTAAAAACAAGCAAAAAAGCGTAATATATATTTATATAATCGATCATATGCAAAATATATTGTAAGGAAGCTTAGAATATGAAGAATAAAGTAAATAAGTTGCGGCTGGATAAAAGCGATCTGGCAATTTTGGAGATATTACAGCAGCAAGGCAGGATCAGTAATTCTGCCCTTGCCAAGAAAATACATTTATCTCCACCAGCGTGTCTGGCGCGTGTAAACCGGTTACAGCAACGTGGAATAATTCGCGGTTATCACGCCCAGCTAGATCGACGTAGCTTAGGCTTGGATAATTTGTGTTTTATTGAATTGAGCTTGGAGCTACATCAACCTGAGCATATGCAACAAATACTTGGAAAGATTGTTGCAATGCCAGAAGTTTTAGAGTGTCACCATTTGACTGGCGAGTACGATTATCTGCTGAAGGTCTTGGTGGCAAATACAGAGGCGCTGCATGATTTTATCTCTCACCAGCTAATACCAATACCGGGGATAGCCAGAATTCATACCAGCGTAGTGTTAAAAGAAATTAAAACAAGTACCGAGTTGCCCTTGCAATAATATTATCTGCTTGTGGCTATCTCGAAGGTGATAAGCATATGAGCAAGAATATCCATACACTCGCAATCCACGGCCCGAATCAGCAATTGCATCCGCATGGTTCTTTGTCGCCGCCAATTTACCAAACCTCATCATTTGTATTTGAAAATGTCGCCCAAGGAGCAGGGCGATTTAATGGTGAAGAAGATGGTTATATTTATGGCCGATTAGATAACCCTACGGTTCGCGAACTAGAAGAACGCATAGCCGCGCTGGAGCAAACCCAAAGCGCTGCTGCCTTCGCATCTGGCATGGGCGCAATTTCAGCCACACTATTAAGTTTGTTAAAAGCTGGAGATGAAATGGTCTCTACGGCGGCTCTTTATGGTTGTTCTTTTTCATTATTGAAACATCACCTGCCAATGTTTGGAATCAAGGTTAAGTTAGTGAATGAAATTTCAGAAGCTGCTCTGGAAATGGCAGTAAGTGATAACACCAAGGTAATGTACATAGAAACCCCCTTAAACCCTGGCTTGGAAGTACTGGATTTACGCCGTTTAATCAGTTTCTGCAAACAACGCGGGATAATTACTGTAGTTGATAACACCTTTATGTCACCGGTATTGCAGAACCCAGCAGTTTTGGGTGCTGATTTGGTAGTTCATTCGGCGACTAAATTTCTCAATGGGCATGGTGATGTAATTGCTGGCATTACATGCGGCTCTAAAGAAATGATCGATAATATCAAAGCAACAATGCGCAAAGACCTCGGTGCAATTATTTCTCCAAATGATGCATGGTTACTCATGCGTGGCTTGAAAACTTTGCCCTTAAGAGTAGAAAGGCATGTTGCTAATACCGAGAAGTTAGCTCAATGGTTGGAATAGAATCCAAACATTGAAAAAGTTCGTTACCCTGGGTTGGCATCGCATCCAGGCAATCATTTAATCGGCACGCAAATGAAAGCTGGTGGTGCAGTCATAGCTTTTGAGCTTAAAGGCACGTTTGAGCAGGCCATTGAAATGATGAATCAAGTTAAACTTTGTCGTTTGGCTGTTAGCCTTGGTGATGTCGAGACCTTGATCCAACATCCTGCATCTATGACCCACTCAACATATAGCCCAGAAGAGTTACAGGCTGCTGGAATTAGTGGTTCTTTAATCCGCCTTGCTGTAGGCTTGGAGGATGTGGAAGATATCATTGCCGACTTGCAACAGGCTATTGAAGTTGCACTTAACAAAACAAATGTCTTTGCCGCTTAATAATAAATTCTTGAGGAAAATATAATGGATGCAAATTTAGTAATTGGTATTAGTGCTGCACTTTTAGGGCTAACTCTAGTGGTTCTGTCTTTTCGTGTGGTAAATGTGCGCAGGCGTGAAAAAATTGGTGTGGGTATGGGTGATTGT
Organism: uncultured Wenzhouxiangellaceae bacterium; assembly: GCA_964511515.1. GTDB lineage: Bacteria > Pseudomonadota > Gammaproteobacteria > Xanthomonadales > SZUA-36 > SZUA-51. The sequence continues at coordinate 453 of CAZEFU010000135.1, read as the reverse complement.
ATGCCACTAACGCTTGCCGTTCGGGTACATGCTAACTTTATTGAATATGTACCGATGGGTTTGATTTTAATATTCTTGTTAGAGCGGAATGGCGGATCTAGTTTGGCAGCTTACCTAGCCGCTACTTTAGTGATTGCAAGACTGCTGCATGCATTTGGTTTAAGTCGATCTGCGGGCACTTCTCCCGGGAGATTTATTGGTACTTCATTGACCTGGGCGGTGCTGATAACGGCCTCCGTTGGGAATATTTATATTCTCCTGAAATAGGCTTGATAGGGGATGGCGAATGGTCGAACCCGGAATCCATTACTCGGTATACCCAACAAGGACCCTGGATATTGCTGTCCCCCGCCTACGCGGGGGCAGGCGCAATTCTGGGGAGACATTCAGTAGATATTGATACTTGCAATTTCGGGGAGACACTTAGGGGATATCGCGACTCGAATTTCTAAG
>CAZEFU010000134.1:0-5551 GCA_964511515.1 uncultured Wenzhouxiangellaceae bacterium | reverse complement strand
TACCGAAAGCCCCCTTATTATGGGGCCCTATGGACCAAATAGAGGTTCCGGTTTTCTTGATATGCTGGCCTCAACCTCGCTTGATGATGGTGGCGGAGAGCAAGTCGGATCAGATCGGTTTTTTGGCTCAGGCTATTATAATATGTATCTCCATTCTATTATGCCGATGGCAGCATGGGAGACTGCGACCGGCGAATCAATGTGGGCACGCAGTCCATTTTTTAGAAAGATCCCTGAATACTGGGCATATGATAAAAGTAAACAGCCAGCCAGTTTAGGTTCTGCCTTACCTGAAATGCTCACAGGAATATACCGAACTATTGACCCGGATACCGCTGCCCTTGCACGATTCCAGGTCAATCAATGGGGAAGGTACAACCGCTTGTTTATATATCGTTTGCTCTTTGGTGATTTGCGAGTTTTGCCAAAATCGCCAACGGAAATTGGTCTTCCGACAGCAAAATACATTCGTGGGGGAGATTTATTCGTAAGTTCGCGCAGTTGGGCTGCAGATGCCTTTACTTTGACCTCTTTTTCCCGATATTTGGATACAAGTAGATACGAGCCTGGCAGCGGCATTTTTGCGATACACCGAGGGCAGGAGCCTTTGGCTGTTGCCGCAGAACCGAATAAAGAAAAACTATCGGCAGGCTTCTATTCAGGTCTTTGGATCTATGATCCTGCTGATGTGAGTGGCACAAGGTTTCAAGATTCAACCTATTGGGGGCTCGGCCCTAGTCGTGCGGATGATGCTTACACGGCAGCAAGTAATGCGGGATATTTCCCCGGCGGCCCCGATAATATTGTAATTAACAACACCTATCGTGGTATTAGTACCGAATATTCAGAACAATTAAAGGCACCAGGTGTTCGAGTCGCAAGGCAGACCATTGTTCACATACTGGACCCAGATAGAGACTTTGTTGTTGTGTACAACTACACAGATATTCCAGCAAATCTCAGAAGAGCGTGGTCTATGCGATTAGCAGTGACGCCGTCTATTTCTGGGAATAGCTATTCAATTCCAGGTATGAACACAACTATAGTCGCACCAGTTAGCCAAACAATTTCATGGGTTGGTGGGGTTGGTGACGAATTCAAAGGACCACCACCTGAGCAAGAATGGTATGGAAATGACAGATCGGGGAACAGCGCTGGTTATTCATCTAATCCTGATAAGGCAAAAACAAACGGCATTGGCAACCTTTTTGTACAAGCTACTGATCCTTCTGAGATATTGGAGTTTCTGGTGGTAATAGAGGCTGGAACTCTTACCCCTGTTTCGGTATCGCGTATTTCTGACCGTGAGGCCAGTTTTGGTGATTGGCAGGTATCCTTCAGCGCGGATGGAAATTTTACTGTTGTTAATACAGGAGTAGCTGACGGTTTGATCCATCTTGATGGATTTGAATGACCAACTGTGAGTAGCATATATACATAAGATTTATGTAAAAATATTTTGAATGGATCTGTGTGTGTGTAACTAAACCTTGGGCGTTATTCGTTCTTGTAACTGCACTTGCGCTAATGCTAAGTATCTGGGTGTTTCGAGTTAGAATACATAAATGATAACTCAAACAGAACCCAGTCAGGGCCAAGTGATACTCTTGCATGGATTGTTTCACCGCGGATTAGCGGTTTCCTTGCTGGCTAAACGGCTGCGTAAATCTGGTTTCTCTACCAATATATTTTCCTACCCAAGCAGGCGCAAAGATTTATCAACACTAGCTCAAGACCTGCGCAACTTTGCCGATACCTTGAACCTGAACGAGGGCGCAATAAATTTTGTTGGTCACAGTTTGGGCGGTCTGGTGATTTTGACCATGCTGGAAAAATACTCTCGGGATCTGCCTGCAGGTAAAAGTGTTTTATTAGGCTCCCCTGTTCATGGCAGCACAATGGCTGGCCAGTTAGGCGAAAATTCTGCTGGAAGGTTTTTACTCGGCAATGCCAGGCATGGGCTTGTTGCAGGTTGCGAGTATCCGGGCGGCCATGAAATTGGAGTTATCGCAGGTATCGGCAGCCAAGGCGTGGGTCGCTTGTTGCAGCGTTTAGATGAACCTAACGATGGTACGGTAACGCTTGCAGAAACCAGCCTTGCTGAGGCTACCGATAGCATTGAAGTAACCACTAGCCACTTCGGATTATTATTATCGCCAGAGGTGGCAAGGCAGTCTGCCGTCTTTCTTCAGCATGGGCATTTTGACTAGTACATGTGTGTGCTAAAATTGTATAAATAAGCTAATTAGATATAGGAACAAAATCCATGGCAGGTCATAGTAAATGGGCAAATATCCAGCACCGCAAAAAGGCGCAGGATAACAAACGAGGGAAAGTATTCACTCGCTGTATTCGCGAAATATCCGTAGCGGCACGCGAGTCTGGTGGCGACCCCGACTCAAACCCCAGGCTGCGCTTGGCTCTCGATAAAGCTTTTGCAGCCAATATGACCAAAGATACCGTTGAAAGAGCTATTCAAAAGGCCACTGGTACCTTAGAAGGCGTGGTTTATGAAGAATTAAAATATGAAGGCTACGCCCCAGGCGGGGTTGCAGTTATGGTTGAGTGCCTGACCGATAATCGCAATCGCACAGTAGCAGAAGTACGCCACGCATTCACCAAGTATGGTGGGGCTCTGGGAACAGATGGTTCAGTTGCTTATTTATTCAATAAAATAGGCGTAATAAATTTCGCCCCAGGTGTTGATGAAGATAGCATTATGGAAGTGGCTCTCGATGCTGGCGCTGATGATGTGGTTTCAGCTGATGATGGTTCAATTGAAGTCATTACTGACGAGGCTACATTTCCTGCAGTAGTTAGCGCAATGAAAGCAGCTGGACTGGATTCAGTAAATGCAGAAGTCACCATGCGCGCATCTTTAGAAGTTGACCTTGATACAGATGCTGGAGTTAAAGTGCTTAGATTTTTGGATGTGCTCGAAGACCTGGATGATACCCAGGATGTATATTCCAACGCCAATATTCCCGCAGAAGCATACCAGTAAATGCCGCGTATTCTTGGCATTGACCCCGGTTCGGTTACCACCGGCTATGGAATTATCAATTCTCAAGGACAGCAACATAAAGTGGTTTGCTATGGCATCATAAAAGCGGGTAGCGGCGACTTCCCAGAGCGTTTAAAAATCATATTTCAATCAATAAGCGCACTTATTCTGGAACACCAACCTGAGCAATTTGCTATCGAGAATGTTTTTGTTAGCAAAAATGCAGCCTCAGCATTAAAGCTAGGGCAAGCTCGCGGCGCAGCTATTGTTGCTGCTGTGAATTCCGAGCTACCAGTTTCAGAATATGCACCAAGAGAAATAAAACAGGCCTTGGTAGGCAAGGGCAGTGCAGAAAAATCACAGGTATCCCACATGGTAAGTTTATTATTGGGGATTAAAGATAAAATACCAGAAGACGCAGCCGATGCCCTGGCAATTGCCATCTGCCATAGTCATGCATCCGCTAACAAAAGCAGTCTTGAAGCTGCCGTTGGCAAACAACATCCGGGGATTGATCTCCGTAAAATCGGGAGAAGGCGCAGATGATAGGCCGTATAGCAGGAACATTATTAAGCAAAAACCCACCACTAATGTTGGTGGATGTTAACGGTATTGGCTATGAAATTGAAGCCTCTATGTCGGTATTTTACAACTTGCCTGCAGTAGGCGAAAAAGTTGCCATAGTTACCCATCTACAAATCAAGGATGATGCACATACCTTGATCGGTTTTAGTGATGAGGCAGAGCGTGTTTTGTTCAGACAATTGCTCAAAATCTCCGGCATTGGCGCAAAAATTGCCCTAAATATCCTTTCCGGTATTACCGTAGAAGAGTTATCAGTGCTGGTTGCAGATAATGATGCCGTTGCCCTTACGCGCCTACCCGGAATTGGTAAAAAAACCGCCGAGCGCTTAATTATCGAGCTACGCGATAAGCTAAGCGACATTCCTAGTTCCACCTCCGCTGCGGCACCAGGACAAGCAAGTAGTAAAAACCCCCAGGCCGAAGCTACCCAGGCGTTAATTTCACTCGGTTACAAACCAGCAGATGTAAGTGTGATGGTCAGGCGAGTGAGTAAAGCGGATATGAGCGTAGAGGATATTATTCGTTTGGCGCTGCAAGCTCGATTAAATCGTTAATGTTAACCTTTCCGGAGTGGCAACCCACATTTCTTTGTCTTTGATGTGCAGGAAGCACGTTGGATAGTATTAGTTCTAAAATCGAGATGATGGACCTGCTTTTAGTTCTTAGTTTTCAGTTTCAAAGTCATTTGCAAAAATCGAATCATTGTCTTGATCAATAGTTATAAACTCAGCAATACAATCGGTTTGAGATTCTGGTGGATTGGCAGCAAACCGAATAAAATGAAAATCAGCACGTATGCCATTAGCACTGTTAATCCATGTGTGCCCCATGATTCCAAGTTGAACAGTTGATGGCATGGTTGGATGATCGAACTGCATTGGGCTGGCTTGACCTAATCCGGGTGCAGTAATCTCAGGCGTGACAGAATTCGAATTCCTCCAGGTGGTTGTAATAGTACCATCGACATCAAATTGATTATAGAATGTTTCTTGCCGCCAACCAGCTATGGCATCAGCCCAGTAGTAAAAATAGAAAGCATTACCAACACGACAGGCCAGTAGGTATTCCTGCAATCCAACTTGTTCTGTGAGATATAGGTTGGACACTGAGTTGACGGTTTTTTTCATCTCGCGGGCATAAGTAACGCCACCTTGGCCTTGACCACCCATGTTGTACATTAGCCAATTTTCATCACCACTGTTAGTGCCTACAGGGTCACGTATAACAAACCCGCCAGCGTTAAAGCCAGGTGCTGGAGGTAAGTCTGTATCATTTGCTCGCGAAACCCGTAGACTGATTGCTGCTGCAAAATTACCCGCTACAGGCTGATAAATTAAGGGGCCATATTGATCTTCGAACCAAGCATTTTGATTGAATGACTCTGGCACCACAGTCAATAGCCCCGAACTTATGGTGATTTCTGTGGCTCGTTCATCCATTAGACCTGAACCTAGCACCGACCACTGACTGGTGTTGTTATTCAGTAAATCAATTGACTCATTGAATTCATCTGAAAAAGGGGAGTCATTGGCTGATGCCTGGATAGAAATTAAAAGCATTAATAATAGGCACAATGTGGTGCCAGTTATCTTAATAGTGGTTAGTAAGGAAAACCCGCAAACAATTGAAAGTTTGTGACCTATATACCCTAAAAATCGGCGGCTGGAAATCTGACCTAGTGAGTAAAATGTATCGCTTATATAGTTTAATTTATCGTTCATTAAAACGAACCTCTAGTGCTATAAAAATATTGTGACCCCATATGGAAATAACTTGAGTTACTCATCTGTTCGATTTTCCCATACTATTTTTTTTATTAAAACTCATTTAATGAGAGGTTTGCACAACTCTTGGCCAATGAAGAAAGAATGAAATTGTAATTCAGAATACATAAACACAAAACGATTTTAAAACCACGCCAATAACAAGCTTTTACAAACCTCATGCCCATGTATAACGCTG
>CAZEFU010000133.1:0-5591 GCA_964511515.1 uncultured Wenzhouxiangellaceae bacterium | reverse complement strand
TTACTTGCCATGGCCTTTAAGTAATCTTACAACCGCTGCTGGTGCAATCGAGCTAATTGCTGGAACACTTATACTACTAGGGTTCTTCACGCGTCCAGCTGCATTCTTAGCGAGCGGTATGGCAGCTGTTGCCTACTGGATGGCTCACGGCTTAAATGGCTTGTACCCAATAGCAAATGGTGGCGAGCTCGCAGTTCTATACTGCTTCATCTTCTTGTTCATCGCAGCTAAAGGTGCTGGCATATGGAGCATTGATGGGAAAATGAATAAATAAGTAATTACTTGTTATTACATCAAGTTATTTACAGTACTAAGAATAAAAAACCGGAGCGTTTAGGCTCCGGTTTTTTTATACAAACAAGTAACTAACTCAATTCAGAGGCAAGGTTTCTAAAGTGAGCGGATCTTTAAGCGGTATCTGTTGCATTTTTAAACCAGTCACTTCTTCGATAGTACCAGACTCCCCATCGCCCTTGCCTGCTTCTGAGAGCTTACCAGTCATCAAAATCCGTAACTTCTCGGGGTGCAAGTGATCATTGGCGGCCTTTTGCACATCCGCAATACTTACCGCTAAGGTACTGGCTTCGTAATTCTGCCAGTACGATGCTGGAGTATTAAGCAGATGATCGAAGGTAAATGCTGCTGCCTTGCGAGAAGCATTTGAATAACGCTCATTTAGAATAGAAATCACTGCCTGCTTGGCTGTGTTTAATTCTTTTTCAGATACTGGTTCATTCTGAATGTTAGATATCTCCTCTAATACTATTTTAGTTGCCTCTGGAACCGATACGTTCTTGGATTGAAAGTATGCCAGATACATTCCCGGATAATAGTTTCCAAGTGGATATGTGCTACCTGCAGAATAAGCCAAACCTTCATCGCTGCGTACACGCTTGGTAATTCTGGAGGTAAAGCCCCCTCCTCCAAGAATATCGTTCATCACCTCGATGGCAAATTCTTGCGGATCACCACGCCGTGGCCCTGGATGGAACATGCGCACCCTGGTTTGCGTTACATCATCTTTATTTACCCCATACAAACCTGCAGCGATAGCATTTGCTTGAGTAGGTATGGGTGGCAATTTAACTGCTTTGTTTAAGCGCGCAATCTGCTTATTTAACAGCGCAACCATCGCTGCAGGATCAACATCACCATTAACGCTTATTACCAAGTTTGGTGAGGAAAACACCTTGCTCGCAAGGGCTTTCATCTGCTTAGGTTTTATGCCGTTGATCTGGTTTTGTGTTGCTTGAGAACTGCGATAGCTGTCGTTACCAAAACGAATCTCATCAAATACACGCGACTCAATGTCTCTGGTATCATCATTGCGACGTTTCATTGCCTCTACAAACTGACCCTGTTTAATTTCTAAACGTTCGCTATCAAAGCGTGGTTCGGCTATTACATCAAAAAGTAAAACCAGGCTTTCATCCAGATTAACACTTAGAGCATTCATGTCAGCTGATGATGAAGTATCGCCAATATGAATACCTACTGTAGTTGCTAGAAATTCGAGCTTCTCATCAAGCTCTTCAGGGCTAAGACCCTTAGTACCACCATCACGCATCATGCTGCCGGTAAGACCTGCCAAGCCAGCTTCTTTTGAGCTGAGCATATGTGCACCTGCAAGTGTATTCACACTCACTTCAACCAACGGCAATGAAGAGTCTGGAACAATATATGCTACATTCCCATTTATTAGTTGGTAGCGATATTTACTCGCATCAGGAACTGTTATAACAGCCTTAGAGAAGTGTAAATCTTCAGGGTGCGCCGCTAAACCAGAACGTTTCTGTACATCACTAGATTGCACATTACTTTCTTTAATAGTTGATGCACAGGCTGCTAAAAGCAGAATAAATAGGGTAGAAACAGTAATTTTAATTAATTTCATGATAGTTCTCCTTATTTACCCAGCTTTTTGATTATGTAGTCGATTACCGGCTGCATTTCAGCAGGTGCTTGCGCGCGCATAGGCTCAAGCTGCGATAGCATTTGTTTTTGCTTGCCCGCTGGCATAGATTTTATTTGCATCAGCATTTGCTTAGCCACTTGTTTTTGCTCGTCGCTGAAACTAGCCATTTCAGGATCTTCAGGCTCACCACCAGATTTACGAGTAAATAATTTACTCCCCATATTCTCAGCTACCAGGTATTTCTTAGCGACGCGCTGAACATCATCACGACTTACTTCGCTGAATCGCTCCATAACTGTCTCCATACTAGTCCAGTCGCGCAGACCATCGTAATATAGCAACTGAATGGCTAAGAAGAAGTTATCGCCTAAACTACGGAAAGTATCAGCGATATGGTTATTTCGCACCTTCTGTAGCTCATACTCTGAAATTCCATCTTTTTTAATCTTATCTATTTCTTCTAAAAGCACTGCTTTCAAAACATCAGGATCCACACCGGATTTACCATTTGCGCTTATACTAAATTTGCCATCGTATTTTTGTGCGTTCTCTGCAGCAGATGCCGAAGTTGCAATTTGATCTTTCAAAACCATGCGTTTATGCAAACGCCCAGTTTTACCGTTCAATATGCTGGATAGAACCATCAATGCTGGGTGATCTTTCCCACCGAATGCTGTAGTCCGAAAACTTAGTGTTGCGCTTGGTGGCGCATCAACCTCGGCACGATAGACAAAATTGCCAACGGTAGGCATATACATAGTCACCACATCAGGCGGCAATTGTTTTCCTCGCGGAATTTGTCCGAAATACTGCTCTGCCCACTGCAAAGCCTGGGCTTCGTCAAAATCGCCTACCAGTACAGCAGTTAGATTGTTTGGGGCATAATATATATCGAAGAAGTTTTCTGCCTGCTCACGGCTAATTGCCGCAATATCACTTGGCCAGCCAACCACAGGCCAGCCGTAGGGATGCCCGCGCCAGAACATTGAGTTGTAAACCTCATTTTGCACACCAGTGGGTGTAGACTCAGTGCGCATCCGGCGCTCTTCATAAACTACATCGCGTTCGGAATAAAACTCGCGAAAGACTGGATCAGAAAGACGGTCACTTTCCATCCAAAACCATAGTTCAAGTTTATTTCTCGGCACACGCAGAAAATATACTGTCATATCTTCATTAGTGAAGGCATTCATACCAGTAGCACCTTGCTCGGTATATATCTGGTCGAACTGGTCTTTAATAATATTCGCGCGTTGTTTTTCAATTAAAGCCTGAAACTGTTCTTTTAAGCCCTTCATTTCATCAGAACCCAGGCTTGGGTCACTCATAGACTCAGCTAAACCAGTTCGTACCTTCAGGCGATCATCGCGTTCCAATAAGAACATTTTGCCGCGTAAGGCATCCAATTCTGCCCTTATTTGATCATCCAGAGCAGCATCTTTAACTCCGATGGTACTCGTACCTTTGAACATCATATGTTCAAACAAATGCGAAATACCGGTTATTCCTGGGCGTTCATTGGCAGAACCAACATGGGCAGTCCAGCCACCAGTAATCATCGGCGCACCAGGGCGCTGAACAAACAAAAAACGCATGCCGTTATCCAGGCGGTGCTCGGTAACGATATCGCGCAGGCTTTTTTCTTCTGCTAGAGTCGAGAAAGTCAACGCCAGCAAAAGTGTGGCGAGAAGGAGTTTTTTCATTCTGATACCTCGTTCAATAATATTGAAAATATTGCTTTAAATAAGACGCAGCAATATTAGCATATTGTCAGACAGTATTATGAATGCTTCCTTGTTTAATCGAAGAAAATATCTTTTAATTACCCACGTTTTCTGGCTATCTGATAGCCCTTCCTGAAAAGGTACTTCACGGGCACACTCCAAACATGCACCAAACGTGTAAATGGGAAAATCAAAAATATGCTTAAGCCTAAGAATATGTGCAGCTTAAAGATAATATGCTGAGTGGCAATATAATCAGCCGCACCAGACCTGAAAGTTACAATATGTTGCGCCCATTCTGCTAATGCAATCATGGAGCTACCATCAGGGTGCTGTGCTGATATCGGTATTGTTAGCAAGCCTAAAACCAGCTGTACAAAAAGTATCAATAAAATCGCAATATCAGCAAAACTACTGGTTGCTTTTACGCGCGGATTAGTGAGCCGCCGGTGTATTAAAATAAGCATTCCAATAAAACATAACAGCCCAAACACGCCCCCTGCCAGCATTGCTATTAATTGTTTAGTACCTGCACTCATAAATGGCTCATAGAATGCATGTGGCGTTAACAAACCAAACAAATGCCCAAAAAATAGCAGAATTATACCCACATGAAATAAATTACTGCCAAGCCTCATGCCTTTAGAACTCAGCATCTGGCTAGAGCTGGCTTTCCAAGTGTATTGGTCGCGGTCATAGCGGAAGATACTTCCCAGAAGAAATACCGTCATGGCGATATAGGGATAAATTCCGAATAGGAAATCGTTCACAGTATTACTCCATGTTGATTTTTAGGCTTCGTCTTTGCTTCAACCAGGTTTAATTGTATTTTCTGATTTAGATAATCCCTCGATTTGAAAGGATTTTTGGCAAAGGCTTCCGGCTCTACCCACTGCTTATCAATATCATCAAAGCTTATTTCGTCTTTTTCTTTAGCAACCATTTTCTTAATTTCTTTTTGGTTTACTTTGGCAGCTGAAAGCTCTAATAAGGCACCGAAGACATATTGATAATCATTTTTCTTCTTGGCTAAGCGTTCTTTCACCAATACCAAAACTTTAGCAGTATCAGCCAATAGCTGCGTTGCTTCCTTAAAACTGCCGGTTGATAAGAACTCAAGGAAGACTGGCAAGTAATCTGGTAACTCAGATGTGCTAATGCCCAGACCATTGGCGTTGTACATTTCCATTAAATCGACCATCGCCTGGCCTCTGTCTCTGGACTCGCCATGTACATGTTCAAACAAATGCAATGAATGTGCAGGGCCACGATCGAAGCTAGCTACATATTCTTCTTGCGCCTCGATCAGATCTGAGCTTTGTAATCTATCAATCAAAGTAAACACTGCTTTTAGTTTTCGCTTAGACAATAATCCCTCTGCGCTCAGTATTTGCTTGCACTCATCCAGATGATCAAGATATTCTTGATTAGGATAGGTCAGCAATAAACTTAATATTTTAAATGTTTTCATTCCTTATCCTTTACCCAGCGTATTGTCTTTTTGGCCTCTAACTTTGCCATCCATAGTGTTTGTTTGCTTGGAGTTATCAAAAAGATTAACTCTAGCAGTGTCTTCCTTGCCGCCATGACAGCCATTACCAAATGTAAAGCCGCAAGAACCACGATTTGAGAAAGCCATCTCGTTATCAAACGGAGTTTCTCCAGAATATTCTCTATGGTTTGTTGGAATCACAAAACGATCTTCATAATTAGCCAGAGCAATACACCTGTACATGTCATCCATCATCTCTTCAGTTACACCATGTTCTTGCAACATATCCAGATCAGTAATTCCATCCACAGTTTTACGCCGCATAAATTCGCGCAATAATATAATTAACTGCAGTGCCTTCTCGACTGGCTCAACATCACCTGCGGTTAACATATTGGCCAAATACTTAACTGGAATCCTTAGCTCATCAGTTTGCGGGAAGATACCATCGGTTTTAATC
>CAZEFU010000132.1:0-5620 GCA_964511515.1 uncultured Wenzhouxiangellaceae bacterium | reverse complement strand
CATTGATGATGCCATTAAAGGCACGCCATATTTATCAGTTCCAAGATCTTGAGCCGCGATCATTTCATGGTATGCCAGGGCTTATTGCCGACAGCCTACCGGATAGGTACGGGCAAAAATTGATCAATGTCTGGTTAGCTCAAAGCGGACGTAAGCCAGAAGATTTTAATGCTGTTGATCGATTGTGCTATGTCGGCAAAAGAGGAATGGGCGCACTAGAGTTTGAACCTTCTCAGCCTATGGCGACAATCAAGGATAAACGTCTGGAGATTAAAGAGCTAACAGAGTTGGCATCTATAGCTTTTGCCAATAAAGATACTCTAAATACTAAATTATCGGCGAGTGGAGGCAATGAGGCTATGCTGGATATCTTGAGTGTTGGTACTTCCGCTGGCGGCGCTCGTGCCAAAGCAGTGATAGCCTTTAATCCACATAATAAAAAAGTCCGCTCAGGGCAGCTCAATTTGTTGCCAGGATTTGAACACTGGCTAATCAAATTCGACGGTGTTGAATTTAACGGCGATTGGGGTATTGCCGACCCGTCAGGTTATGGCCTGCTTGAATACAGTTATTACCTGATGGCGAAAAAATGCAGTATTGAGATGATGGAAAGTCAGGTTTTTTCCGAGAACGGCCGCAATCATTTTATGACCAGAAGATTTGATAGAAACGAGGATGGCTCCAAGAATTTTGTGCAAACACTCGCAGCTGTAACCCATTTTGATTATTCCGAAAGTGGTCTTTATTCATATGAGCAAGTTTTCATGACCATGAAGCAGCTGAACATGCCCCAAACTGCAATCGAAGAACAATTCAGGCGTACTATTTTTAATCTGGTTGGCTGTAATCAAGACGACCATGTTAAGAATTTCTCCTTCATGATGGATAGGCAAGGACGCTGGGATTTATCGCCTGCCTACGATCTATGCCACGCTGAAGGAAGCAAGTTCACTCGTTTCCACCAACTGAGCATCAATGGCAAAACATCGGACTTCACACGAGCAGATATCAAGCACCTTGCGGAATATGCCGGCCTGCCTCGCTCGCGTGAGAAACGCATTTTAGAAAAAACATCCGCAGCGTTTTCTACCTGGAAAGATGTCAGTGTCGAGCTTGGCATTCCCAAAGACTTGCAGAATCATGTGCTGAGAACAATCAGGCTAAAATGGTGAAGACCCGTAGATATTTTTAGCGCTCCAATTTTTAACTCTTTCTTCAATCTCAAAAGCACTAAGGTGATTACAATCAGTTTTTCCCTACTACCCACTAATTAATCGCATTACGAGCCTGAATAGAACCAGCATTGCATCTTTGCAGAAGTACATAGCTTAGTCTAGCATCCGTTGCTGCCAGATAGCGCTTACCTGCTGGTAACAAGTAATAGTTTGCTCAGACTCTTGTTGGCCTAAATTGCTGCGCTGCAAGGTGAGTCGCTGGCGTTGCTCGCTCAGCTGAATCCAAGCCTCAACCAACAACTCAACTTCCTTTTCGCTTACAAAATCACGCTGTTGCAAAGCTCGTAACTGACTTAATGTATCAGTGTGCTGGAATAGTTCCGAATGTGACTGCCGTAGTAAACCATACTGGGCCAGAAACTCAATATCAACCAAACCGCCAGGATTATATTTTGGCTTTTCATAGCTGGTTTTTGCGGATAATTGCTGGCGCATTTTCTGGCGCATACCAACAATCTGCAACCGTAACTCGTGTCCTGATAGTTGTTTTTCTAACAGTATTTCTATGCGTGTATCTTCGAACTTAGCACATAGCAGGCTATTTCCAGAAACTGCACGCGCGCGGATTAAAGCTTGGCGCTCCCAGAGCCAGGCATGCTGATGCTGATACTTCGCAAAAGCTGACATGCTGCTAACTAATGTCCCAGAGCCACCGTTCGGGCGCAGACGCGAATCGACGCTATACAAGCGACCTGCTGATGATAGTGTGGTTAAAAATGCAATCAGGCGCTGCCCAATGCGGCTCACGTATTGCTCCGCCGCAAGCGGCTTTTTGCCATCAGACTGAAGACCATTAACGTCTGCCCCGGTAATTTGATATAAAAAAACCAGATCAAGATCAGAGGCGTAATTCATTTCCCTTGCACCTAAAGAACCATATGCAAGCACCGCCCATTGTAAGCCTGGTAACTCACCGTGGCGCTCTTTAACCACATCAGCGACCACATTCAAACTAGCTTGTATTAGACACTCAGCCAACCGCGATAAATGCTGTTGCGCTTGGCGCGAACTCAGTTCACCCGATAGCTCTGCAACGGCAATCCGTAGTTGTGAGCTGCGTTTATACTGATTGAAGTTCTCCAGAACTTCCTCTTGGTCACGGCTCGTTTGCTTAATTTTTTCAAGTGCAGCAGCTTGTTCAACCGCACTAGCTGGTTGGTTGGCCTTAGGGTCTATCAGGTCATCAAGCAAAACCGGATAACGAATAACTTCTTCTGCAAGCCAATGACTACGCGCAAATAAATTTAACAATCTATCCAGTGCGTTTGGGTGCTCGACCAGCAAAGCCAAATAGGCACTGCGCGTTTTTACCGCTAGCATAAGTTTGATTAAATCCTGCCAAACATCAGCGGAAACTCTTAGCTCAGCATTACGGCTCAGCAGTTTTTGTAGCAAAGCCTGACTGCGCTGCTCGGTCCGCTGACTCATAGGCGAACTAAGTAGTTGTTGAAGTAGACTTTGCACAGCGCTCGCTTCAGCTGCAGTGAACTCAATTCCCGCGCCTTGCCAATCAGCTTGTACAAAAGCTAGATAACGTTCTTGTGAATTATTTGTATCGGTTTTAGTTTGACTAAACAAGCTGTCAAAGAAACTAGCAACCACACTTTGTTGCTGCTCAACCGCAGTTGTTAATGCATGCCAATCGGTATAACGAGCAGCCAGGCAAAGACTCTGTTGATCGTCTAAATTATCTGGCAAGTGGTGGGTTTGCTGGTCATGTAATGCTTGCAGACGATTCTCCAGTTGGCGCAGCAAGCTATATGCCTGCAACAATGTGTCGGCTTCAACTGGGCTTATCAAGCTGGCCTCTTGTAATGCAGCCAAACTGGAAATAAAACTACTACCCTGTAACTGTGTTTGCCTGCCACCACGCAGTAACTGGTAGCTTTGTACAAAAAATTCTGCTTCCCGAATACCACCACGACCACGCTTGAGGTCGATATTGGTTTTTTGTTCACGCTGGGTGTCTTTGCGCATAAGTTGGTGCATTTCGCGCAGCGACTCAATTGCGCCATAATCCAGATAGCGACGATAAATAAAAGGTCGCAGCTGTTGCAATAACTCACTCCCCAATTTCAAGTTGCCAGCCACCGGGCGCGCTTTGATCAAAGCATAGCGCTCCCAATCGCGGCCTTCGCGCTGATAGTATTGCAACATTGCCTGGCATGTTGGTACCAGTGGTCCGGCCTTGCCATAAGGGCGCAGGCGGGTATCGACCCGAAATACAAAGCCCTCGGCTTTAATTTCTGCCAGGCTTTTAATTAGCCCTTGAGCTAGGCGATTAAAAAATTGCTCGTTGCTAATTACCCTGCCACCTTGGCTATTACCTGTAGTTTGCCCGCTGTTGCTCTGCACAAAAACCACGTCTATATCCGAGGATAAATTTAGCTCCCCACCGCCAAGCTTACCCATTGCCAGAACCACCAGTTCAGCAACATCTCCTGCTTTGCTTTGTGGTTGGCCATGAACCTGAATTAATTCTTGCTGTAAGGTTTCCAGGGTAAATTGCAGGCAAATCTCTGCCAGTGTGCTGAGATCAGCAAGCACTTCTGTTAGTTCAGCATCAGCTAGTTGGTCGCGCCAGATAATTCGCAGTATTTCTCGATTCCGGAACTGGCGCAGACCTGTATCAAGATCGGTAGTGGCAACTGCTTGCTGTAAGGTTTCCAGCTTGGGCGGGCTAATACATTCTAATCTTGAGCTTATCTGAGGCAATATGCTTGCTTGTTGTAGAAGTTTTTGTGCAGCCCACGGTGATGATAGGTAGATTCTGCACAGCTTGCTTTCAGGAAACTCAGCCGCAGCCAAGCCAGCAGATTGCCATTGTTGTTGGAGCTGTGTAAGCCAGTCTTTCATTACTGCCAAGTATAAACGCGATTCCGTCTGATTTTTAACAATCTGCCAGTGTTATAATCGCCCTACCTGACCTGCAGAACCGATTAGATGCGACTTTTCTACAATATTGCTATTTATTTGCTTACCCCGGTGCTGTTAATGCACCTGCTTTGGCGTGGCATTCGTAATCGTGAATACCTGTATCGATGGGCGGAGAGATTTGCTTTTTTTAATGCCCCCAAGCAGACTGGATCCATAGTTGTACATGCGGTTTCAGTAGGTGAAGTCAATGCCGCAATCCCGCTGATTCGTGGCTTGCAAGCTCGTTGGCCAGACACCCCAATTGTAGTAACAGGCTTTACCCCAACAGGTTCAGCTCGAATTATCGATGTGCTCGGTGATTCAGTATTTCATGTATATGCACCACTTGACCTTCCCGGCGCGGTAAAACGATTTTATCGGCTGGTAAAACCAACAATGCTGATAATTATGGAAACCGAAATCTGGCCGAACCTATACCGGCAGGCTGGTAAGTTAAATATCCCGGTTGTTATTGCTAATGCGCGGGTATCTGAGAAATCCCTTAAAGGCTATCAAATGATGCGCGGGCTGGCACGCGAAGTTCTAAGCTCAGTTGACTGGGTTGCGGCACAAACCGAAACTGATGCTGCGCGTTTGATTCAGTGTGGTACACCAGCTTCCCGGGTCGATGTCACCGGTAGTTTGAAGTTTGATATCCGTGTACCAGCCAGTTTGTTAGAAGAGGGTGAAATTATTCGTCTCGGCTGGGGTTTCTCCAGGCCAGTATTGCTGGCAGCCAGTACTCACGAGGGTGATGATGAGCCCTTAATGGATGCCTTTGTAGAAGTTTTAGAGCGCCACAGGGATGCTCTGCTAGTGTTGGTACCAAGACACCCAGAACGCTTCGTAAGAGCAGCACAGTTGGCACGTCAGCATGGTTTGAAAGTTCAGCTACGCAGTGAAACAGAAATTTGTGAGCCAGAAACAGCCTGCTTTGTAATCGATACCATGGGCGAGCTATTACGTTACTGCGCAGCCTCCGATGTCGCTTTTGTAGGCGGCTCTTTCGCCCAGGTTGGTGGCCACAATGTGTTGGAACCAGCCGCATTGGGCAAACCAGTTCTATTTGGACCGCATATGTTTAACTTCGCTGAGATTAGTGCGCGCATGGTACAGCGGGGCTCGGCTATGGAAGTACAAAATTCTGGACAACTAGCCGATGCGGTTAATTTATTATTTTCAGACCCGGACCGCCGCGATAGTATGGGCCGTGCCGGTTTACGCCTGGTAGAGGAAGGTCGCGGCGCTCTCTCGCGTACTCTCGATCAAATTGCGAAAATTCTATAACTGACCGCTGAACATCACCGCGCACCCCGAAAATGCAAACACCTCGAACACCTCGTCACCCCGGAAATGCGAATAGCATTATCCGAGGACCATGTTGGCTAGTAGAGTAGAGCTGGGTTCCCGCCCACGAGGCTGTGTGAAAAGTCAGAAGATGGGATAATAAGGCACCGAGAAGAAACAGG
>CAZEFU010000131.1:0-5627 GCA_964511515.1 uncultured Wenzhouxiangellaceae bacterium | reverse complement strand
TCCTGACCGCGCTGAATTCGCTGTACCTCTTCGCCATAAAAACCCTGGCGCACTTGCCGAGCGAGATCTGAGAGACTCAGACCGAGTGCCTGAGCTTCAGGACGAATATGCAGTTTAATTTCCCGTGCCCCACCCTCAAAGGAATTGCGCACATCATTGATACCATCGTACTCACGAATTTTTTGCTCTAAATCGTAAGCCGCTGCCCGCATTTGCACCTTGTTATTACTTATTAATCTGAATGCAACTGCAGGGCCGCCACTACCAGGGCCAGCAGGACTGCTAAAACTTAGTTGTCTAATGCCCGGTATCTCACCAACTTCTTGACGCCAACGCCGAGTTACTTCGGTTGCATCAATAACGTACTCTTCACTTTTTACCAGCTCGATAATAATATCACCAGCAGTATCACGACTAGACCAGGAGAAAACCGTATCAAGTACTGCACCACTATCACGACCTAATTCGGCACTCATTGCCTTCTCAACAACAACTATGGCATCTGTTACCCTCTCCATTGCCCGGTGGGTTTCGTTGGCAGCAGTACCCTCATTCATTTCCAGGTCTACCTTGATAAAGTCACCAGCAAAATCCGGAAAAAACACCACCCGCAAAAAACCACCCGAGATCAAGCCGATTGATAGAATAAATACAGCAATAAACGAAGCTAGGGTTAGATATGGTCGTTTCAGGGAGCGTTCTAAAAATGGTGCATAAGTATTATCGGCAAAATTATGTAAGCCTTCTGCAAAGAAACGTTGGAATTTAACCAGAGGGTTATTCAAGTTAGGTTCTTTAATCTTCATATGCGCTAAATGCGCTGGCAGAATGAGTTTCGACTCAACTATGGAAAATAACAGGCATAAAATTACTACCCAACCAATGGCTGCAAAGAACTGACCTGAAACCCCACTTACCAAAAGTATCGGCAAGAAGGCAGCAATAGTTGTGAGAACTCCGAAAGTTGCCGGCACTGCGACCTTCATTACACCTTCCACTACTGCTTCTTCAGAGTGTCCCTTTTTGCGAATATTACTGTAAACACTCTCACCGATAACAATTGCATCATCGACCACTATCCCCAACACCAGAATAAAACCAAACAGGCTGAGCATATTGATGCTGACCCCTGGAACTTGCATTAACCAGAGAGCCCCCATAAAAGCGACTGGTAAACCCACCATCACCCAAAAAGCCAGTTTGAGGCGTAAAAACAGTGCCAGCACGCCGAATACTAAAAATGCTCCGAAGAACAAATTCTTATTCATCATATCCAGGCGGCCCTTAAGATAGAAAGAAACATCGGCCCAATAACTAACACCAATGCCAGCAGGAAGATCTCCCTGAATTCCATCTATATATTCCCGCACCTGCTTGGAAAGCTCCAATTCACTCTGATTGCCAACCGCTAGTACACGGATAGAAACTGCAGTTTTACCGTTATACTGGGAATACTGATTTCGCTCAATAAAGCCATCGTTTACTACTGCAATATCACTTACCAGCAAGCGTGACCCATCGGGGTTTGTGCGCACAATGATTTTCTCGAAATCCAGGCCTGTATATGCTTGCCCTTTGGTACGGACCAGAATATCGCCACCTTCAGTTTGAATAGAGCCTCCAGGCATGTCCAAGGAACCCAGGCGAATAGCCTGTGCTACTTCTGACAATGTAAGACTGTATTCTTTTAAGGTTTCTTCTGTTACATAAATGCTGATTTCATATGTACGAGCGCCGACTACCTGCACTTTGGAAGCCATGGTTTGGCTAACAATCTGATCACGAATGTTTTTGGCGAACTCTTTTAAACTACGCTCGCCAACCTCACCAGTAACCGAAATCCACAGCACTTCATGAGATTGATTAGCCTTGGAAATAATAGGCTTCTCGGTTTCTGCCGGAAATGTAGAAATACTATCAACTCGCAGCTTAATTTTATCGAGAACTTCGAGCGTGTCGTAGCCTGCAGCAACCTCGACTTGTACTGACCCTAGACCCTCACGGGCAAAGGAAATAATCTCTTCAATTCCCTCAATGTCTTCAATAGCTTCTTCAATTTTTATACTTACCCCTTCTTCAACCTCAGATGGGGCGGCGCCAAGGTAGGGAACGCTGATACTAATGATATTTATATCAAGATTGGGAAAGATTTCTTTTTTAATATTGTAGGCAGACCATATGCCGCCTGCTAATAAACAAACCATCAGCAAGTTTGCGGCAACCGAGTTATGCGCAAACCAGGCAATAATGTTCTGGTACCAGTTATGCTTAGGCATCAGTTATCTCCGTTTTCTGGCTCTACCGCAGATGCTTGTTCATTATCATCTCTAGTTCTGCCCTCACCTTGATCCAACACCACATCGCCTTCCGGTGGGGCTGAAAACTCCTGCATGGCTCCCTCAAGATATGCAGCATCAGTCTCAACAATAGACTCATAAGCTGCATCAGTTGAAATGCCATCATCTACACGCACTGCCATGCCTGCAATAGGCGCTGTAATGGCAGTAGAAATAACCCGGTCACCTGCATTCAGACCACTAGCGATGAAAATCTCTTTTGGTGTAGTTCTAACTACTTCTACCTGACGAAACTCAAGTGTATTATCGGTAGATATCACCATTACTTGATTGTTATCAGTTAAGGAATGACGTGGTATAACAAACAAATTGTCTACGGATTTACCTTCAATTTTCGCGCTTAAAAATGTCCCTATAGACAATGGTGCTTGCTGGCTTTCACCAAGCAAGCCATATGGGTCGCGTACCTGTGCCACCAGGTAAACTTGCCTGGACTTCTCATCAACAACTCCTTCACTGCGCACCAACCTAGCTTGCCAGCCTGCCGCGTTGCTCTTGTCATTGCTGCGCAAATATACTATTGGCAAGTCATCTGCTGAGGTGGAACTAAACTCTGGTAAATTTATGTAGGTAAGTTCCTGACTAGTTACTGGTAATCTTATTTCTGCCAAATCAACAGCGAAGGTTACCCCTAATGGTGTGCCAGGACTAACAAACTGACCAATATCTACTCTTTTCTCGCGCACCATTCCAGCATATGGCATCCGAATACGGGTACGCTCCAGATTCCTTTGGGCGCGCTCAAGGTCAGCATCTGCTGCACTTACATTAGCCTTGGCTTCAGCTAACTGAGGCAACCTAAGCACCAAGTCATTCGCTGCACTGGTATTACCATGCAAGCGTTGCCAATCCTTTAATGCCTGCTCTGAGCGAGCCTTTTCAGATGAGAACTGGGCTTTACGCGAAGCCAATGTAGCCTCTGCAAGCTTTACTCCCACACGATAATCACTTGGATCAATCTGTAGCAAGACCTCGCCCTCATTTAGAAAACCACCAGCGATGAAGTTATCTGCAACACTAGTAACTTTGCCGGAGACCTCGGCTGCTAAAGTAGTTTGTGTACGCGGCCTAACAATGCCCTGTGATTCTATTACAAAACGCTGCGATCTATGCTCTACCAGCTGGGCTTCAACTGACAATGCTTTTTTATCGATCACATGCCTTTCTGGAGGTGACTTAAACTTCGGGAAGACAATAAAAGCCAATATAGAAGCCAAAGCTATTAGCAGAACGGGAAACAGCGTTTTTAGGTGTATTTGCATTTTTGCAACCTGATCAACATAACAGAATGAAAATTCGGTAAAATTATGCCTAATTATCGCAGGCTGGAGCTTCGCTGTCCTAGCCCAAAAGGCATATTAAGGTAAATAAATGGCAATAGTACTCAAATCGAAAGCAGAAATAGAGCAAATGCGGGTTGCAGGCCGATTAACTGCAGAAGTTTTGCGAATGATTAAAGAGCATGTTGTGGCTGGTGTAAGCACCAATGAGCTTGATCAAATTTGTCACAAATACATCACAGAGACCCAGTTGGCGATACCTGCGCCGCTAAATTACAAAGGTTTTCCTAAATCCATTTGCACCTCAATTAATGATGTTGTTTGTCATGGAATACCAGCGGAAAAGAAACTTAAAAATGGCGATATAGTAAATATTGATATCACAGTAATTAAAGATGGTTGGCATGGCGATTCTTCCAAAATGTTTATTATTGGTGATGCACCTATTCGTGCGCGCAGGCTGTGTCAGATTGCTCATGAATCAATGGTGGTTGGAATTGAGATGATCAAACCAGGTGTTAATTTGCGTGATATCGGCAGAGTTATTCAGGAACATGCTCAAAGCAATGGCTTCTCTGTAGTACGGGAATACTGTGGCCACGGTATTGGTAGAGTCTTCCATGAAGCGCCACAGGTGTTGCACTACGACTCCCCTCATAATGATGTGGTTCTGGAAACCGGTATGGTGTTTACAATCGAGCCAATGCTTAATGCAGGCCGTAAAGAAACCCGCTTGATGCAAGACGACTGGACTGTAAAGACCAAAGACCGCTCACTCTCGGCGCAATGGGAACACACCATTGCGGTTACCGATGATGGTTTTGAAGCACTTACCCAGTTAGCTGGCGATACACTTTGATGAGACTATGGAGAAACACCTGACACCATCATCTGCAGAGATCTGCCTTGGTAAGGTAATTTTTCAAAAACTTCAGAGCTTCGCAAAGCTGGCGGTAATGGAGCAGCAGCAACTGTGTCAATTTATCACTTCAATTGAAGGGCAACTGGCACAGCAATTCTGGGCTGGCATTGATACCTACAAGTTGGTGCGTGCCCATGCTTGGGCAATCGAGCAGGTTCTACTGCAACAATGGCAACAACACTGCCCACAAACAAATTTAACATTAATCGCTACTGGTGGTTTTGGGCGGGGGCAACTACATCCTTATTCGGATATCGACCTGCTTGTCCTTGCCCCAGAAAACAAACAAACAAGTGCAAATGCACAACTAGAAAACTTTATTCAGGCGCTATGGGATAGCGGCTTGCGACCAGGCCATAGTTTACGCACGCCTGCACAATGTGTTGCTGATGCAAGTGCGGATGTGCAATTTATAACCAGCTTGATGGAAGCACGGATACTCGCTGGGGATGACGGTTTATTCAAGCAACTAAGGTTAGCTATCGCAGCCGATAAAATCTGGCCGGCAGGTGCATTTTTCGCCGCCAAAATGACAGAACAGCATTTGCGCCACGAACACTACAACGATACCGCCTTTAATCTTGAACCCAATATCAAAGAAGGCCCTGGGGGAATGCGCGATATCCAGATGATTAAATGGATAACCCAGCGACACTTTAATACTTTGTCATTAGATGGTTTGCTGGCGCACAACTTTCTACAGGCAGATGAGTTTCAGCGCTTGGTTGATAGCAGGAGCTTCCTCTGGCGTTTACGCTATGGCTTACACCTATTAGCTGGGCGCGCCGAAGACCGCCTGCTATTTGAATACCAAATAGAATTGGCAGAAAAACTGGCTTATGTTAACGCTGCTGAAAATCTTGCAGTCGAGCAACTGATGCAGGACTACTACCGCAATGCACTACGGGTTGAACGCATGAATGAGCGTTTACTACAGCTATTTCAAGAAGAGCTATTACTGCAAGATGATAGCCGCAATGTTATTGCTATTAATTCACAGTTCCAAATTAGAAATGGTTTTCTAGAAGTTTGCCAGCCTGAAGTTTTTGATCAAAACCCAACAGCATT
>CAZEFU010000130.1:0-5627 GCA_964511515.1 uncultured Wenzhouxiangellaceae bacterium | reverse complement strand
CCCATTCGCCTATCGCTACCGCCATTTGTTCTGGGGTCTCATCATAGTCACCAAATGAGTTTGGTAAGCCTGCGTTCGGGTGTGCGCTTACCGGGCAGTCGGCAATAGCTGCCAGATCGACCAGCCAAGGGCGTAATTCTTTAGGTCCTAGTGCACAGTTCAGACCAATGGAGATTGGTTTGGCATGGCGCAATGAGTTCCAGAAAGCCTCTACTGTTTGCCCAGAGAGAGTGCGTCCGGAAGCATCAGAAATGGTAACAGACACCATAACTGGCCACCTGCGACCTTTGGCTTGGAAGAGTTTTTCAAGCGCAAAAATAGCTGCTTTGGCATTCAAGGTATCGAATACCGTTTCTATTAATAGTATATCTACTCCACCATCTACCAAGCCAAGTGCAGCTGTGCTGTAAGCATCAACTAGTTCATCAAAACTGATATTACGTATGCCTGGATCATTTACATCTGGCGATAAACTAGCAGTGCGATTAGTTGGGGCAATACAGCCTGCAACCCAGCGAATTTTTCCATCTTTCTTGATAGCCTCATCAACCGCTACACGCGCTAGCTTGGCAGCGGTAAAGTTGATTTCTTCAGCTAAATCCTCCAGTCCGTAGTCGGCTTGTGCAATACAAGTGCCGTTAAAGGTATTGGTTTCAATGATATCTGCACCAGCTTTGAGGTATTGACGGTGAATCTCAACAATCTTTTCTGGTTGGGTCAAACACAAAATATCGTTATTGCCTTTTAAATCTAACTCATGATTGCTGAATCTAGTGCCCCGAAAGTCAGCTTCTGAAAGCCTTAACTGCTGAATCATCGTACCCATTGCACCATCTAACATGAGTATGCGTTTTTGTAGTTGTTGCTCGATTTGCTCTTGTGCTGACATTAATATATCTTTTTAGGGCTTGTTATTTGAGTAAATAGTTTATAGTATATCTCTGTATAAAGATACAGAGATATATCAAGGCGTGTAATTTCTATGGATAAACTTGTTTCAAAATATCGCGGTAGCCGGCTAGGGGATAGCCTCAAGCTTTCATTCGAGTATTTCCCACCCAAGTCAGTAACAATGGAGCGGCGTTTGTGGCGCACTGTTGGGCAGTTAGAGTTGTTAAACCCAGACTTTTTCACGGTTACTTACAGATCGACTGATGCCGACCGGCAATTAAGCCTGGATACTATCGCAGCGGTTGCTACCGAATCTAAAATACCTACTGCTGGTCATCTTACCTGTGCTGGTGAAAGTCGCGAGAAGGTGAATAATGTTGCTCGCTTCTTTAAGAAGAACGGTATTCGTAGAATTGTCGCACTCAGGGGTGATGCCCGTTCTGGGGACGTACCTAAGAACGAGTATGCGGGAGCTGTTGAGCTGGTAGAGGGCCTATTAAAAATCTCAGATTTCGATATTTCTGTTGCTGCATATCCAGAAACCCACCCACTAGCTTTATCTGACACAGCTGATATAGATTATCTGAAGCGTAAATTAGATGCTGGCGCACAACGTGCGATTACTCAGTTCTTTTTTGATCCGGAGGTGTTTTTGCGTTTCCGTGATCGGGCGCAACATGCAGGAATAGAGAAACCCATTGTCCCTGGCATACTACCTATTCATGACATAGAGCGTGTGATTGCCTTTGGTGGGCGCTGTGGTGCTAGTGTGCCAACAGCTTTAGCAGAGCGATTTATTCGATTGCAAGACGATCCTTCAGGACAATATCATTTGGCGGTAGAGCAGGGTGCTCTATTATGTGAGCAGTTGATTCGCGAAGGGGTGGATGCATTTCATTTTTATACACTAAACCAAACGGATCTTAGTTTTGCCGTGTGTAGGCAGTTAGGAACTATGGTTGAATACTTACCTATGCCGGCTAAAATTCGCAAACCTTTGAGGAATGTGCCGGAGCGTAGCAGTTTCGGGGTAGATGCTGCAATCTAGTTGCTAATAAATGCGGTGGCAAGTTACCACCGCAATTTTAATTATGAATTAGTGCCTGGTACCTGGTTTTTGAACCGCAGCTGGCAAACGAGGGCCAGCAGCTGCAAGAGCTTTTAAGGCTTCTTCATGATTCCAGTCAGCAATAAATATCTGCGATTTTTTATGCTCATCCCGACTACTGGTCCAGGCTAGTTGCTCACCGTTTGGCAAGAACACAGCGAGCCCATCAAAACCATCTGTAAAGCTAACCCGAACTGGTTCTTTTTCACCCTTAATATCAACAATAAAAAGTTCAAAATTACGATGTCCAAATTTATTTGTGTTAAAGATTATATATTCGGAGCTTGGGTGGTAATATGGAGCCCAGGACATAAAGCCCATATCAGTTAAGCGCACCACATCTGTGCCATCTATTGCCATTGTATAGGCATCAGCATTGCGCCCATCTTCGGAAAAATGACGCCAGATTATGCGCTTGCCGTCAGGGCTAAAGAATGGTCCGCCATCATAGCCTGGGCTACTGGTTAATTGGCGCACATTGCTGCCATCGGAATTCATAATATAAATATCGGCAAACCATGAGGCGTTATCTTTGAGGTGGGCTTTTTCATCCTCGCTTAGTTCGTGATCATAGGCGCTACGCATGGAGCTGAACACAATCTGGCTACCGTCTGGCGAGAAACTACCCTCGGCATCATAACCGAGCTCTGTGGTCACTTGGCGAAGGTTGCTACCGTCAGGGTCGGCAACAAATATGTCCATATTCTCATCATAATCCCAACTATAACGGCGTTTTTTGCCAGAAGCTCTGAACTCTAGTTCGGTATTTTGTTTGGCAATTGCATCTGGATCTAAGTGGCTAGAAGCGAACATCACTTCACCAGATTTAGGGTTTATAAATGCGCATGTGGTTTTACCAATGCCAGTAGAAATTTGAACCTCTTCACCACTCAGCATATCTTTTAAGCGTACCTGATCAAAAGGATTAGTATCTCCCCATTGACCCTGGAAAATCATTTTATCTCCAGTTGGTGAGAAATAGCCCTCACCGGATCGATAGGCACTACTTATAAGTTGCTTGGTATTACTGAGAAAACGAGCTTCTGCTGCAGAATTATCACTTGTTTCTGCGTGCGGCTCTGCCACTAGCAAAGTTGAGGTCAGAATTAAAGAGAGTGTGATTATGCGTATCTTAAACATTGGATTTTAGCCTCATTATGCTGAATGTACTTCAGTGAATTTAATTTGATTTCAAGAGGGGAAGATTTTCTTAAAAAAGCGATATATTCTACCATTTTGTTATCTTCAAGCGAATTAATTACTCTAGTGCACTTGCCACTGAAGCCTGGATGAACGTGGTGATATTTTGGTGTGGAAGTAAAGTTTTACCAGACCATTTATAGGTCAATCCTTCCAAACGCTTTACATACCTTGCCTCAACACCGCCTTGTGATAATAACAGTGGAATGACTATTATTTCGCCATCCTTGCCAGATTGTGATACTAGAGTGCGAAGATGTTCTTTGGCTTGCTCGTAGATTGCCGAATCGGCATCATCTCTAACAGTTAGGCCATATATTTGTTTGAAATTTTTAGACTTATCAGATTGTAAAACACGAATCTGATCACTAAGATTTTCAATGGTTTTCACCCAGTTATTATTGTCTGTTTCAGAGCTGGGGCCATGGGCAACAATTAACACTGTTTCTGCTTCAGGTTTTACGCTCAATTCGGAAATTCTATCAAACAGAATTTCTGCCACAAATGGGCTGGAGTCTAAAGGCTTGGTTAAAATAATCTCAGCTTTAATCTGAAGTGGTTCCAGAGTAGCAGGTTTTTTTGATTCTTCACTTGAGTGATCGCCTGAGTGATGAAACATCAACATTGGCGGGTCTGCTAAAACATCACGGAAACCGAGTAAAAATTCATTTTGTCGAATAATTGGGCTAAATGAGGAAATAAATAGTGGCACTACAACAATTTTAGTAACGCCTTGAGATTCAAGCTTATCAATACCCGCTTGTATATTTACAGGGTTGGCCATGCCGAAGGCAACTTCGATTAAGTAGTTTTCTTTTATCTTGTTGCTGGCATTCTCTACCGACTCATCCCAGCTTGCATGTTTGCCCCCGTGAGCTAACAGCAACACACCAATTTCTGAATTATTCCCTGCTAAAGCATGGTTGGCGGTAGAAACTGACAAAACAATGAGAAGGAGTGCTGTAATTTTCATAATTGTGCTTACTTATTTAATAAATTGAGTTGGCGTAAAAGCAAAGGCTAATTTTAAACATCTCGACGTTCAAATGCAAATGGTTATCATTATTGTTTGATCGGGATCAAGTAAAGTTGAAATAAAATTTAATTTAGCTTATTTTTTCTTCTTTCTTTGCCTACCTTTATCTTTTTTACCTTTTTTGTCCTTTTTATATGTGCTCTTCGGTGCCCCATGACTTTCGCTGTATGGACTTAACCTAAGTTTCTGGTTACAAACCCATGCGTTTTTAAGTGTGTTGAGTACATCATTAGGTAAGTCTGCAGGCAAATCGACTGTGCTGTACTCGCCGTTGATATCAATTTGGCCAATACTTTTACTATCCAGACCAGCCTCATTTGCTATTGCACCGACGATATTGCCGGGCTTAACCCCGTGGGCATAACCAACAGCTATACGGTAACGCTGCATACCTTTGCCTGGAGGGGTTAGCGATTTTTTATTTGACCTGCGATCGAAATCTCTAACTGCCTCGCGTCTGCCTCTGGGTTCGCGTTCTTTCCATTCACGTGCAGGTTTTAATGCCTTTTCGCTGAGGAATAGTGGCTGGCCGTCTTGGGCAATAAATGCCATCGCTGCAGCTAAATGTAGAGGCGGTACATCGTATTCCATTGTGTATTCATCTAGCAGTTTGATGAACTGCTTGATGTTTTCATTCTCTAGTACATCAGTTATTTTTTGCTTGTATTTTTCTACCCGGTGCAAGTTTATATCCTTGGCGCTAGGTAAGGTCATGGGTTCGATTTTTTGTCGGGTGGCTTTTTCAATAGCCTGCAGCATTCGGCGTTCGCGTGGAGCTACGAATAAAATCGCATCGCCCTGACGACCGGCACGCCCAGTTCGACCAATACGGTGTACATAGGCTTCGGTGTCATAGGGAATATCGTAATTTAGTACATGACTTATGCGATCAACATCAAGGCCACGGGCAACAACATCGGTAGCTACGAGAATATCAATATTGCCTTTTTTGAGCTGATCAACAGTGCGCTCACGCTGTTTCTGCTGAATATCGCCATTTAGGGCTTTGGCGTTATAACCTCGGGCTGATAGTTTTTCAGCAAGTATTTCTGTTTCATTTTTGGTGCGTACAAAAATCAACATGGCATCAAAAACTTCGGCTTCCAGTATTCTGGTAAGTGCATCGAGTTTATGTACACCGCTTACACTCCAAAAACGCTGACGAATTGTAGAGGCAGTTGCAGTTTTCTTCTGAATGGTTATTTCAGTAGGGTTGTTGAGATGTTTTTTCGCTATTTTTCGAATTGCGGTTGGCATAGTGGCGGAAAACAGCACTATTTGCCGACTTTTAGGAGTTTGCTCAAGCACCCATTCAACATCATCGATAAAGCCCATGCGTAACATTTCATCAGCTTCATCTAAAACCAGAGTTTGCAGGCCGCCCAGCTTTAG